>DATLOR010000276.1:0-10678 GCA_035536135.1 Pyrinomonadaceae bacterium
TTATCGAGCGAAATCATTGACCAGCCTTCGGGCAGAACGACTTTTGCGCCGTTCGTTTTATCGACGTACTCTTTGCCCTCGATTTTGTAGTTATCGTAGTGTTTGTCGGCGATGTCGAGATTTGAAAGATTCGGCGCAAACATCACGATCGAAGAAAGCGCGATGATCCCGAAATTAAAAAGAAAAAACAGCGCGAAAGTTCCCATGCCGATCATAACGCGGTTCTGCGAAGGACCTTCTTTGCCGTGAAGCACGAGCAAAATACTGACCAAAAACAGGAAATACGCGACGAAATTTATCACCCCGAGGAAAATTTCGCCCTTTCCGAACATGGTCAACGGTAAACCGATCCCGAATATGACAAATCCAAGATATGTCCGAATTAAGGTCCATTTTCGCGCGTTTTCGACATCTTCCTTTTTCCAGAGTTTGATCGCCAAAATTATATTGATTGCGAGCGAAACAATAAGCCCGACGATGCCGCCGCCGACTCTTTCCCCCGAATTGGTCGTGCCGGTTGAAGAAACGGTAATATTATCCATCAGCGTGTAAATTATTGTGAAAATTGTCCAGGCTATCAGAAAAACGGCGGCTTGCCGTAAACCGTTCCGGTTTTCGTCCGAATTTGTCAGATTCGATGAATAACCATAGGGATTTGCGGGATTATGATAGGAATTTGCCGCATTATTATATTTGCTTGGCGCAACATTCGGCTGATTATTTTGAAAGTTATATTGGCTTTGGCTGGTTTCGGCTTGATAATAAGTTTCGGTTTGATTATTTTGTGAATAACCGTTTGAAGTATTTTGCGCGTAAGGATCATTGACAGAATTCGGCTGATTCGGGGGGAATTGATTGAAAGTTACGGGCTGATCGACCGGATTTGACTGCTCGAAAGAATTGTTTTGAGGCAGAAAATTACTCGGTTGGTTGAACGGATTTGACTGCTCGAACGGATTATTTTGCGCTTGAAAAGGATTTTCAGAATTGACTTGTGGAGCGTGCGGCGCGTTTTGCTGAATCCATTGTGAAAGGTCAAAAGCGCGTTTGAGCATCTGCCAGTTCGGATCGTCGGTTGAACAAACAAGCGAATTCTGGTTCAGTTGACGTTTGAGAAACAAGTCCTTAACTTCTTCAGCCGTTAAGCAATGGATCTCTTTTCCGTCGAGTAAGACAACTGTATAGAACATAAATTTTCTGAAAATTATCGGTTGGTCAAAAAAATGATTTGTGAATTGTGAGAAATTTTCTTTCGTTGAAAAGAGAGATTTTCCCCAAACAAAATTATAATTTAGAAAAAGGGCAAAATACAACAAAAATTTTAAACAAAATTTAACTCTACCGTCTAAAAATATGCAAAAACAAACAATTACGCTGGTTCGCGGTCTCGGACTTCTAGCGGCGGTTTCGATCATTATCGGCAATGTCGTCGGCACGGGCGTTTTTCTTAAAGCCCGTGTGATGACCTGCAACGTCGGCTCGCCTGAATGGGTAATGATCGTCTGGGTTGCCGCCGGACTTCTCAGCTTGGCGGGCGCACTGACCTACGCCGAGCTCTCCGCGATGAAACCCGAAGCCGGCGGCGAATATGTGTTTTTGCGCGACGCTTACGGGCGGGTTTCGAGCTTTCTTTACGGCTGGATGCTGATCTTTGTCGGAAAAACCGGCGCACAAGCCTCGGTCGCCGTCGTTTTTGCCATCGGGCTGAACGATTTTCTCGACGGTAAACTCAAACAGACGCTCATTAAAACCGATATTTTGGGTTACACCTACGAATTAACGTCGCTTCAGATCATCGCCGTGATGATGATTATCATTTTCACGACGATCAATTGCGCGTCGGTTTCGTTCAGCGGAAGAATCGCGACCGCGCTGACCGTTGTCAAAATTGCGCTCATCGCGTTTGTCGGCGTCGGTGCGTTCGTCTGGGTAACGGGCGGCACGTTCTCGCATTTCGGAATGACCGAAGCGAACGGCGCCTGTCAGGGCGTTAATGATGCGGTCAGATACGGTTCGGCAAGCTACAGTTTTATCGGCGGTTTCGGCGCGGCGATGCTCGGTGCGCTGTGGGGTTACGACGGTTGGAATAATCTGAGTCTGGTCGCGGGTGAGATCAAAGACCCGGGAAAAAATGTTCCGCTCGCGCTGATCGGCGGCACGATCGTCATTATTTTTCTCTACGTTTTTGTGCATTTCTCTTATTATTACGTGCTTGATCCGACCTCGATCGCCTCGGTTTCAAAAGATTCGTCGGTTGCCAAAGAAGTCGTTTCGAGATTCTTCGGCGGCGATATGAAGACTTTTGCGACCGGTTTTGCGGTTTCGCTCTTTACGGTCGGCTTGATGCTTTCATCGATCGGGACGCTGCATACTTCGATTCTGACCGGCGCGCGCGTACCGTATGCGATGGCGAAAGACGGTTTGATGTTTGAATCTTTCGGCAGACTTTCGGAAGGCACGCGGGTTCCGGTTTATGCTTTGATCTTTCAGGGAGTTTGGGCGGCGATTCTCGCACTTTCGGGCTCGTTCGACACTCTGACCGACTATGTAATTTTCGGTTCGTGGATTTTCTACGCGCTCGTGACATCGTCGGTTTTCGTTTTCCGCAAAAAATTCCCGAACGCCGAACGACCTTACAAAGCCTTCGGTTATCCGGTCGTACCGATTTTGTTCCTATTGGTTGCCGCGTGGCTTTTAATAAATACGATGATTACGACTCCGACGCAATCTTTTGCAGGAATTTTCCTGATTTTGCTCGGATTACCAGTTTATTATTATTTGACGAACAGAAATAAAGGGAAGACGGAAGAAATAAACGAAGATGTCAACGATAGATAGAAGAATCGGCAGCGAGCGGCGCACGAATCCGCGCTACAGCGTAAATGTCAATGTCGAATGGGAAGCCAAGGTCGGCAGAAAAAAGGGAACGATCAACGACATCAGCCGCGAAGGTTGTTTCGTTCTCTGTTCGGGCGAAGTCGAAGACGGCGAAAACGTCAAGATCTTCTTCCCGTTAAGCGACGGAATTAAGGTTCAGTTTTTGGGCGAAATCGTTAATCATACCTACGAGATCGGTTTCGGCGTTCGATTTATCGAACTCGGCGCGGCGCAAAAAGATTTTCTGTCGAAATTTATTGATTCATTGAAATAAAATAGCCGCAAAAGGCACAAAAGAAGCAATAATATTTTGTGTTTTTTGTGCCTTTTGCGGCTATTCTTCCTTGAGTTTTTCTAATGCTTCACGCGCGATTTCGCGGTCGTCGAAATGATATTTTTCGGTGCCGACGATCTGGTAGGTTTCGTGTCCTTTGCCCGCAATTATCACGACATCGTTGGGTTTTGCTTTGGCGATCGCCTGATGGATCGCCTCGCGCCGGTCAGAGATTGCAAGATACGGGCAATTCGTATTTTTCAATCCGACTTCGACCTGTTCGATAATTTCCAGAGGATTTTCGGTGCGCGGATTGTCCGATGTGACGATCACCAGATCGCTGTTTCTTCCCGCGACTTCGCCCATCGGCACGCGCTTTGTTTTATCGCGATCGCCGCCGCATCCGAAAACCGTGATGATTCTGCCTTTCGTCAGATCTTTGGCGGTTCGCAGCGTGTTCAAAAGCGCGTCGTCAGAATGCGCGTAATCCACGACGACCGCGAAATCACCGTCGTGCTGAACTCTTTCAAAACGCCCGGGCGCACCGACGCAGGTTTTCAAGCCGGTAACGATTTTGTCCAAATCAAATCCCAATTCGAGTGACGCGGCGGTTGCCGCCAGCATATTATAAACGTGCGGTTTGCCAACCAAAGGGGAAGTTATCTGTCGTTCGCCGTTCGGCGTTTTAAGCAAAAATGAAGTTCCTTTGATCAGCGACACTTGAATATTTTCAGCCGTCAGATCCGCCGGGTTGTTTTGCGCAAAGGTCAAAACCCGCTGACCTTTTTCTTTTAAATCATCCGCCAGCTTTTTGCCCCATTCGTCGTCGATATTGATCGCGCACGACACGGGTTTTTCGCCTAAACTGCCGTCGAAAAGTTTCTTTTTCGCCGCAAAATAGTTTTCCATCGTGAGGTGATAATCGAGATGGTCGCGCGTCAGATTCGTAAAAATTCCGACGCGGAAACGCAGCCAGTCACAGCGATGCAGATCGATCGCCTGCGAAGATGTTTCCATCACGGCGGTTTGGCAGCCTCCGTCAACCGCTTCGCGCAAAAATTTATTGGTATCCGACGCTTCGGGCGTGGTGCGGACGGCTTCTTCTGATTTTTCGCCGATGCGGTATTCGACCGTCGTGAGCATCGCGGCTTTTTCGCCGTTCGCTTCGGCTAGAGCAAAGCACAAATAAGTCGTTGTCGTTTTTCCGTTGGTTCCGGTGATGCCGACGAGCTTCAAATGATGCGACGGATTTCCGTAAATGACGGACGCGGCTTTGGCGAGCGATTCGCGGGCATTTTTAACTTTGAGCCACGCGCCCTGAAAATTTTCGGGTGTGTCGAGCTCGCTGATTACGCCGACCGCGCCGCGCCGCATAACATCGTCAACAAAACGATGCCCGTCCATTGTCAACCCGCGAATTGCGGCGAAAACCGTGCCTTCACGGGCTTGCCGCGAATCGTGCGTGACGTTTGAAACTTCGGCGTTTTCATTGCCGGAAAGCGCGGCGTTTAAGTTGTCGGCAAGCAGTCTGAGATTTACTTTTTGAAAAGTCAAAACTTTATCCTCAAAAAAATCGTTAATTTTAACAGGTTGAATTATACGATTTTGAATTAATTTTGCGAAATCGGCAATTTCCGAAATAAAAGGAGAAAAAAAACGATGAATTTTATCAAATTTTTGCTTATCGTGGTCGGTTTGATTCTGGTGGGAATGTTTGCATTTCCGCTGATCGGCTTTATTTACAATGCTTTGTGGTACCTGTTTTGGATTGCCGTACTTGGCATCGGAGGCTATGTCGGCTACAAAATACTGACCAAAAATTCCGAAATAAAACAGCTTGAAGACAATTCGCCCTTTGCGATTGGCGGATTGGAAGATGCGAACCGGGCGTTTGAAGATTTCAAACGCAAACATTTGACGAAGTAATTTTGGGTTCCAATCAATTTTCAGTTGTTCGCAGGTGCTTTTTCGAATTTACCCGCGGACAACTGAATTTTTGTCTAAATTTCTGTTCGGATTTAGAATATAAATTTAAATTCTGCAATAATCTCAAAAGGGAATAAAATGAAAACTTATCCTAAATTCGCCGTCTTATTTTTAATTACGACATCAATCTTTTCAGCCTGTGCATCCGTCAAACCCGAATACGACACCGAGGATAAAAAGCTCGCCGGAAAAGTTGTCGAACAATATCACCGGCTCTACAACGAACAAAACTACGAAGAAATTTTCAACACCGCGCACAAAGACGCGAAAGCGACAAAAAGCAAAGAAGGTTTAGGATATGTTTTAGCCGAAGCGTTTGAAAAATACGGCAAACACATCAGTTCCGAACTAGTCTATTCAAAAGTTACCTCAATCGATGCCAATCAAAAACAGGTAGAATTTGCTTATCAATCGAAATTTGAGCGAGGCGTCCGAAACGAGACTTTTCTGATCGTGACAAATGACCAGCAGGGCGCGCTGTATGCAATCGGAGAACTTTCGGACGACGAGTTGAAAAAGCTAAAATGATCGAAAATTTGATATAATCCGCTTCAGAGGTTATAGGAATGGACACAATTAAAATTATCTTAGCGGTGATCGGCGTGATTGCCGTTGTCGTCGCCGGAATTTGGCTCATCGGAATAATCTCGGCGCTTTTGTGGATCGCGCTCTGGATCGGTCTCATCGCCGCGATCGGTTACGGCGGTTATAAGTTGTTTCTCGGCAAAACCAAAACAACCCCGAAATTGGAAGAAAAAACGCCGATCGCGATTGCCGATCTGAAAGACACCGACCGCGCTTTGGAAGAATACAAGCGAAAATATCTATCGGAATAATTTCGGCGAAAAATGCCTCGCTAGACTTTCGTTCCCAAAAACGATAAATTCAAATTTGCTTGTTTTTTGGCAATATAAGCGTGCTGAGATGGCGTAATTGGTAGCCGCGCTGGTCTTAGGAGCCAGTGCCGTAAGGCGTGCGAGTTCGAGTCTCGCTCTCAGCACCAGGATTAATTAAAAATTCAAAATTAAGAATTCAAAATTTTGAAAATATAAAGATTGAACATTTGCTCGTCAGGCGGTTTTGATGAGCTTTAAATTTATTAAATGAAAACTGAACTAAAAGAAGTATCACCAACACAAAGAGAGATTCATATCGAAATCGAACCGGAAGCGGTCAAGGCGGTTTATAACAAGGTCAGCCAAAAATACGCGAAAGGCGCGAGCGTGCCGGGTTTCCGTAAAGGTTTGGCGCCGCTCGACGTGATTCGTCTGCGTTATAAAGAAGACATTCAAAACGAGGTCTTGCGCGAGCTTTTGCCCGAAATGGTACAGCAGGCGATCGAAGAACACAAATTACAGCCGCTGGCCGAACCGAACCTACATTTTGATAATTTCGACAATCTGAAGCTGAACGGCTCCGAGCCGCTCTCGCTTCATATTCACGTTGAAGTAATGCCCGAAATTCCGACACCGGAATATAAAGGTTTGGAAGTTACGCGCCGCGTGCGTCCTTTGCCGGAAGGCGAAATGGACAGAATTATTGACCAGCGCCGTCAAAGCGGAGCAACTCTGGTGCCGGTCGAAGGTCGTAAATCCGAAGCCGGTGATACATTAATCGTCGATTTGGAAGGTGTTTTCGCGGACGAACCCGGCACTGATCCGATAAAGGCGGATGATCTGGAAATCACGCTCGGCGACGAAGGCATCGAACAATCGTTTACCGAAAATCTGGTCGGGCTTGAAGCTGATGAAGAAAAAGAATTTACGGTTTCGTATCCGGCGGAATTTTCTTCGCCGATGCTCGCGGGCAAAACCGTTAATTACAAAGCAAAAGTAAAATCGCTCGGTAAGGTCGAACTTCCCGAAGCCGACGACGAATGGGCGCAGAGTTTAGACGAAGGATATGAATCTTTGGCTGACTTAAAGCAGAGATTAGGCAAGGATTTGGAAACGGTTTCAAACTCCGATGCCGATGCCGCGGTTCGCACCGAGTTGATCAATAAACTGATCGAAGCGCACAATTTTGAAATTCCGGCGACGCTGATCGAAGCGCAGGCACGGAATCTTCTGAACAATTTCGCGCAGGATATGCAGCAGCGCGGCGTTGATTTGAATAAGGTCGATAAAGAATTTATTCAAATGGCATATAATCAAATGCAGCCGCAAGCCGAGCGCGACGTGCGCGGGGCAATGCTTCTCGAAAAAATTGCCGACCTTGAAAACGTCGAAGTTTCCGACGAAGATGTCGCCAAAGAAATCGAGATGATGGCGAATTATTACAATGTGCCGGTCGAACAGGTCAAAGAATCTATCGCCGGACAGCAGGGCGGTGAAGCGAATATCGCCAACAACTTACGGACGCGCAAAGCGGTCGAAGCGATCGTCAAACATGCCAAAGTAACCGACGGCGAATGGATCGACGAAGCGCAGAAACAGGCGGAAGCCGTCACGGCGGACGAAGAAAAGCCGAAAGGTAAGGCGAAAAAAGCGAAAGCCGAAAAAGCCGAAACCGCGGAAGAAAAGCCGAAAAAGAAATCGGCGAAAACGGATAAGTAATTTTATTTGCGGGCAAGGGAGTTTGAGAGTTTGCATTTTCGGGGATAAGTTGTAAAATCTTTTTGGATAGCAATTCGGCTATCATTTCAACAACTTAACTTCTTTGATTTAAACCTATTCTTAAACAATTTGCCCGAAAATCTTTAAATAAAGAGAAGAGAGGAAAACTATGTTAGTTCCAATGGTAGTCGAGCAAACTTCGCGTGGCGAACGGGCTTTCGACATTTACTCAAGACTTTTGAAAGACAGTATCATTTTTATCGGCACGCCGATCGATGATACGGTTGCTAATTTGATCGTCGCCCAACTTCTTTTCCTTGAAGCGGAAGATCCTGAACGCGACATCAATCTTTACATCAATTCGCCCGGCGGTTCGATTACTGCCGGAATGGCGATCTACGACACGATGCAGTTCATCAAAAACGATGTCACGACCATCTGTGTCGGGCAATGCGCTTCGATGGGCGCACTGCTTTTGACCGCCGGAGCAAAAGGAAAACGCTTTGCTCTGCCGCATTCGCGAATCTTGATTCATCAGCCGTCGGGCGGCGCGTCGGGACAAGCGACCGATGTTCGCATTATGGCGGAAGAAATTTTGCGGATGCGCGAAATGACTTCGCGGATTCTTTCTTTTCACTCGGGTCAGGATTTCGACCAGGTTGAAAAAGACGTCGAACGCGACCGCATTTTATCGCCGCTCCAGGCGAAAGAATACGGTTTGATCGACGAAGTAATTGAACACAGAGACAAGTAGGATTGGGGATTTGGGATTTCGGATTTGGGATTTTTCTCTTTTGAATTGAAAAATTTATGATTTGAAACATTCCAATCCGAAATCCCAAATCCGAAATCCCAAATCTAAATTATGATTAGGCGACCCGAAGAAATCTTACGCTGTTCGTTTTGCGGCAAATCGCAGAATGAAGTCAAGAAGCTGATTGCCGGACCGAGTGTTTACATTTGCAATGAATGTATCGACATTTGCAACGAGATCATCAATGACGACGAACAAGCCGAAAACGCGACCGTCCGCACTGCGCTTCCCAAACCGCAGGAGATCAAGTCGTTTTTGGATGAATATGTGATCGGTCAGGATGAAACGAAAAAGCGTCTTTCGGTTGCCGTCTATCAGCATTACAAACGTATCGAGCTCGCCAAACGGCGCACCGATATTGAACTTCAGAAATCTAATATTCTTTTAATCGGTCCGACCGGAACTGGCAAAACTCTGCTCGCGCAAACTCTCGCGCGGGTTTTAAGCGTTCCGTTCTGCATCGTCGATGCGACGAGTTTGACCGAAGCCGGATACGTCGGCGAAGATGTCGAAACGATCCTTTTGCGCCTTCTTCAATCGGCGGGCGGCGATGTCGAACGCGCGCAGACCGGAATCATCTATATTGACGAGATCGATAAGATCTGCCGCAAGGACGATAATCCTTCGATCACGCGCGACGTTTCAGGCGAAGGCGTGCAGCAGGCACTGCTCAAAATTCTCGAAGGCACGGTCGCGAACGTCCCGACACAGGGCGGACGCAAACATCCGCAGCAGGAATTCACGCCGGTTGATACGACGAATATTCTTTTCGTTTGCGGCGGCGCTTTTATCGGTCTCGAAAGAGTCGTCGAAAAACGTTTCCGCAATAAATCGCTCGGCTTTTCGGCTGATGTTAAATCGAGCAAACAACGGCAGAACGAAGCGATCGAAAAACTCGAACCCGAAGATCTGATTCATTACGGCTTGATTCCCGAATTTGTCGGACGTCTTCCGGTGCTCGGGACTTTAAGTGAGCTCGACGAAGAAGCATTGGTAAAAATTCTGACCGAACCGAAAAACGCGCTGATCAAACAATACCAGCGCAAGTTTGAGTTTGATAATATTCGTCTGAAATTTACGGACGATGCGATCAGGGCAACTGCACGAAAAGCCTTTGAACGAAAGGTCGGCGCGCGTGGTCTGATGATGATTCTCGAAGAAGTTCTGCTTGAATCGATGTATGTTCTGCCGTCCCAGAAAAAAGTTAAGGAACTGGTCATTACCAAAGATATGATCGAACGCAAATCCGCTCCGCTCGAAGTTCTCAGGGAAATCGACGAAGCCGCCTAACGATTTTGGATTTTAGATTTCTGATTTTGGATTTGCTCACGCGTTGATAAAACCTCGGGTTAATCAACGCGATTTGAATTACAGGACCGGTTCAAAATGTAACGGGTCAATTTAAAATCGAACCAATCCAGAATCCGAAATCCGAAATCCAAAATTGAATCACCTTTTTGTTTTACAGAATTTATTTTTCAAAAATCGTCAAATCCGTTCGAAAAAACTAGCCAGCGGACAAATAAATGTTTTAAAATTAGAAAATCGAAACGAATAAAACTTTATCCAAATTGACTGATTAATTTTCCCTGAAAGAGTTACAATAGATTTATGCAAGAATTTTCAGACCAAATGCCGAAGGACATTGCGCGTTTTCCGATGGTGCCGATCCGCGATGTCGTTATTTTTCCTTACACCAAAGTCGCTTTTAAGATTGGTCGTCCGAGTTCGGTGCGTGCGCTTGAGCAATCAATGATCGGCGAACGCAATATTTTTCTCGCGACCCAGCATGACGCGACCATTGACGAACCGAATCCCGAACAGATCTACACGGTCGGAACTCTGGGCAGAATTCTGCAAGCTCAAAAACAGGATAACGGGCAGATCAAGGTCGTTGTCGAAGGCAGGGAACGCGGCGTTGCCGTGCGGGTCGAACAGGACGATGACGGAATGTTTTATGCACACGTCCGCAAAGTTCAATCGGTTGACGAATCAGGCTACCGCACCGACGGACTTCTGCAGCAGATCAGCAATTTGGTCGAACAATTCCTGCGCGTTTCGCCCGATGCTTATTCGGACGCACTGCACGCCAGCCTTAGAGGAATTTCCGCCGCTCAGATCGCCGACGCGATGAGCTCGCATCTGCGGATCGCGGTGGACGAAAAGCAAAAA
>DATLOR010000277.1:0-19101 GCA_035536135.1 Pyrinomonadaceae bacterium
TCCGCGTTAAAGTCTTTGTCCCGCTTGATCATGACGGTTAAAAGTTCGGGCGCAGGGCGGTCGGGCGAAGAAAGCTTTTCTTTGACAAGAATCGTCCCGACCGGAAATTTAGGATATTTCTTGGTGAGCATCTCATCTTCACCGATCGAATTTACGTAAACGTTGATGTATTTGTCGCTATGCGGATTTTTTAAACCCAAACCGCTTGCAGGTGCACAATACGATCTGACCAAATAATCCATAATTTGCGGTTTGTCGTTAACCTTTGTCCATTTATTGTAACCGGCGACTTCGCTCGCGGCGTCGATAATTTTCTCAGGCGTTTTGATTGGCGTGACCGTCTGCGTTTCAGATTTTCGGGTAAACAAAAAGATAAACAAACAACCGATCAAAGCGATTGCGACGATCGCAATTTTGACCAGGTTTTTAATCCTCATGGTTTTCTCCTTATCGAAATCTACTTATTGCCTTCGCCGAGCTCCTTTGTTTCCGCTTCCGATTCGTCGAATAAAACGCTGATCGGCGTGTGCGCGGGCGGCAGGTTTGCCTGGTGTTCGGTCATCGCTTTCTGAAGGCGTTCGACGGCTTCGCGGGCGAGGTCGAAATCTTCGCGTTTGATCTTCATCGTGAATTTGCCGTCGTTGCTCGGCAGCTCACTGAGCTTGGCAAAGTTTTTCAGACGAATATCGATGCGCGCACCCAACTTGAAAAATCCCTTGCGGAACTTGATGTCCATGATCTCGTCGAGCGCAATGCGGGTTTCCTGCACACCGCTTTTGATCATCCCGAGGAATTTCGACTCGAATTCCAGCACGATTCCGGCAGGCGAAAATTTGCCCATGCCGTCATACTGCGACAGACCGCTTTCGGCTTTGAATGGAACGGTGATAAAGGATTGATTCATAAAAAAGCAATTAGCCACGAATTGCATGAATAACACGAATTATTTTACTTTTATTCGTGCAATTCGTGTAATTCGCGGCTAAAAAATATTAAAAACTGCCCGAAGGATTCAGAATTTCCAGTTTCTTGCGGCAGCGGTCAATGCTCTCTTTGTATTTATCGAGCTTTCCGCCGTCGAGCGTGACGATCGCCGCCTGCTGGTATTGTTCGATCGCCTTTTGCAGATTGCCCGTCATTTCATACATTGTCGCGTATTCGTTGGCGATCGTGTCTTTGGCGATGCCAGGGATCTGCGCCGTGCGGTCGAGATGCGGTTTGAGCTCTTCGAAACGTCCCTGATTCGACAAAAAATAGGCGTAATTGAGGTAAGGCGCGGTGTAATAGGGCGCGTAGTTTATCGCGGCTTTATAATATTCTTCGGCGCGCTGCATATTTTTATACTTGGTTTCATAAACCCAGCCGAGGTGATTGTAGGCTTTGCCGAAACGCGGATTTCGCTTTAAGATCTGTGATAATTTATCAACCGCGTCGATAATCACGCCGTCATTCAAAAGCCGGTCGGCTTGCGCGAAAAGCTCTTCGCATTCCATCTCGGTGCGGTCAGGCAATAAATTATTTATTGAGTTTTGACCGTTGAAATTATCTTGTCCGTTAAAATCCATAAATTTTCACTCCTCTATTTTGTTAAATCTCCGGCGCGCGTTTCGCTTCCGTCCTCCTGTTTTTTTTCTTCCGTCTTGGCTTCCTTTTCCCTGATGCTGATGTAATTAAAAGCCGTCAATGAGAATGAGACAACCGCAATCGCCGCACCGTAATAAAATGTATCAATGGCGTTTTCGTAATTCAAAATCTTCTGCACGAATTTGACCGCCATGACCGGAATAATCACGAATGTAAACTTTGCTTTGAGTTCCGTCAAATCCGTCACGAGCATCCAGTCGGGAACCGCCAGACCGCTGATAAAAAGCTCGTATAAACTGATCGCCACAACGATCAGAGCCGTCGCCACGAGAAAACAATCGAGGGCTTCAAATAACGTGTAAAGCGTCGGTTCGGATTCTTCAAATTTGGTAAACGCCGTCTGCACGACCTTGACGGTTTTCACGACGCCGAGAAACAGCGAAGCGACCGCGCCGACGAGCATTCCGAAAACGCTCACGATCGGCAAGTATCTCGATTTTTCAACCAGCCATTTCATAATTTTAAAGGTAAAAAGGGTAAAAGGATAAAAGGGTAAAAGTTTTTATCCTGTCAACCGAACGGCTTTTTCCCTTTTTCACTTTTTACCTTTTCCCCTTTTAAAAAATACTTTGCAATACCATATATACTAATCAAAACCCACAAAGATTCAACGACAAAAGCCGAAAAATTGAAACTGTAAATGAGCGAAAAGACGATCAACCCGGCGCCCAGACCGTTGAGCACGGAATAAAGCAGACTTTCGCTTCTTATCTTTTCGGTTTGCAGTAAAACGTAGGTCAGAATTATTGTCGCTACGCCGATCGAACCGATGATGTCATACCACGCCAACTGCATCTGTTTTATTGCTCTAAACCTTCTATTGACAGACCGATCGGCTTTGCGCCGGCTGATTTTAGGAGGTCAATGACGGCTGATACGTCTCCGTATTTTACAGCGCGTGGGGCTCTGACAAATACAGTTTTATCCGCTTTTTCTTTAAGTAAAGCGGTGAATGATTGTCGAAGTTTTTCCGTTTCGGAAGTCGTTCCGAGCAATTCTGTTTTGTCTTTTTTTTGCAAAAAGACTTTTCCGTCTTCGGAAATCGTAAAAATGAACGCATCTGTCGGAGTTGCCTGAACTTCCGAATCGGGCTGATTATTGTTTATATTTGCGACCGCTAAATTTGCCTCGAACTTTTGCGGTGGAGCGCACGATAAATTCAACGAAGCGGCGGTAAACAAAATTAAAATTAAATTTTTCATAGTTTTATTTCAAAGAAAATTTTGCGACCAACCCGTTTGCGCCGACCGCCCAAATCGCGTTTTTGCCTTTCGCCTGCACCGAATTGTAATTTTCCTTGTCGAGATTTTTCCAAGACTTTCCGCCGTCAGTTGATAAATCCGAACCGCTTGCACCGACCGCGATGAGCGTTTTTTTATCAATGTACGAGACGCCCGAACGATAGCCGTTCAAGCCTTTCGATAAATTCCAGGTTTTTCCGCCGTCTTTCGTGAAAGCTAAATTATTATTGATCTCGTTCGGCTTTTCGTAATTTCCGCCGACGATCACGCCGTTTTTTGCATCGCGCATCGCAATCGAAAAAATTCCGCTTCCGGCGGTTCCCTTAATGATCGGCGTGTCGGCGGCAGTCCAGCTCAAACCGCGGTCAGAGGAGCGAAAAACTCGCGCGTCTGTGCCGCCTGAAACAAGAAAAATATTGTTTTTGCCCTGCGTCAGCAAACAGGTTCCGCTTGCCGCAAAAGCCGCTTCACCCTTTTTTGCGCTCGCCATCACCCCTTGATAATCTTTCACTAAAGCGTTATCCAACAAATTCCAAATTTCGCCGTCGCTTGTTTCGAGCAGTGGAAATCTGCCGTCGACCGGGTCTGACATCGCCATTCCGTGCGTTTTGTCCCAAAAGGCGAGCGCATCGAAAAAAGCTTTCGGATTTGAGTTCTTAAATTGCAGGCTCCAGTTTTTTCCGCCGTCCGTCGTTTTGTAAATCCGCGAATTTTCGCCTTCGCCGATGCTTAAAATATAAGCCGTGTCGGCGTCGAACGCTTCGATGTCGCGGAAATCCAGTTTTTCGGCGCCCGCGACTTTCAGAACCGCCCAATTTTTTCCGCCGTCAACGGTTCGCAAAACCGTGCCGCCCGTGCCGCTTGCCCAGATGATGTTTTGATCAACTACCGAAAGACCGCGCAGGCTCGCTTTCGAATCAACATTTTGTTTTTGCCATTGGGCGTTTGAAATTGTCAAAAACATTAAAAGAAGAAAGATTACGCCGAAGATTTTCATGCTTAGCAGTTTAATCTATCTTTAACGGCGGTCAAAGTTTGAATTTACCGCCCAAGAAAAGTAAAATTCACCGAGACGCTTTCCGAATATTCAAAAGGACAAACAAAATTATGAGTTTCTTTCCGATTCCGAGTATGCTGCTTCGACAGCTCTACACAAACAATAGTCTGAAAAATGTCGACGGCGGCGTGCAGTTCGCGCTCAAAAATCGTCTCAGCGACGGCGAATTTACCGAATTGACGGGCATTAAAATCGATGGCAGCGAGGTTCCGCCCGGACAAATTTCGGTCGATCTCGGCGACGGTAATTTTGTGCCCGCCGAAACTGTGAAGGATGTCGCGTTTCCGCTCAGAAAAGTTCTGACCGTGAAATGCGAAATCGGCAATCTCGAAAACGGCAAACATAAGATCGGAATCGCTTTTAAGGCAAAGCCGTTCGGCACTCTGAAATTCGAGGTCGAAGATTCGATCGCCCAGACCGAAAATCTGGAAGTGCGGATCCCGCGCGACAACGAGGACGATTATTCCGAAAACGCGATCAAAGCCAGACAGGATTTTGTCGAAAAATACACAGGCGCGCGCCTTGAACATCTCAGAAATTACTCGTTCGACCCGCACACGACTGCCGGAAACTGCGAAAATTTTACGGGTGTTGCGCAAATTCCGGTCGGTTTTGCCGGACCTTTAAAAGTTAACGGCGAATACGCCACCGGCGATTTTCTGATTCCTTTGGCGACGACCGAAGGAACTCTGATCGCCTCGTACAATCGCGGCATCAAGGTTTTGAATCTCTCGGGCGGCGTGATGTCAACCGTCGTCTCGGACGCGATGCAGCGCGCGCCGGTCTTTGTTTTTGAGAATGCCCGCGAAGGTCGCAAATTCGTCGGCTGGGTTTTGAGTAACATCGAAAAGATCAAAGAAGAAGCCGAAGCGACATCTTCGGTTGCGAAACTCAAATATATCGATCCGTACACGGCGAACAAGTTTGTTTATCTCAGATTTAATTACACGACCGGCGATGCCGCCGGGCAAAATATGGTCGGACGCGCGACTTTTGCGGCGTGCAGCTGGATCATCGACGCTTACGAAAAAGACGTCATCAAGCATTTTTATCTGGAATCGAATTTCGCGACCGACAAAAAAGCTTCGCAGGTCAACATTATGCGCACGCGCGGCAAACGCGTAACGGCGGAATGCACGATTCCGCGCGACGTTCTGATCGAACATATGCGCGTCGAACCCGAATCGCTCGTCTATCACGCGGGCGTCGCCAATATCGGCTCGTTTCTGTCGGGCGCGAACAACAACGGCGCACATTCCGCCAACGGCATCACGGCGATGTTCATCGCGACCGGACAAGACGTGGCAAATGTTTCCGAATCTTCGGCAGGCGTGATTTATTCGGAACTGACGCCCGAAAAAGATTTGTATATTTCGATCACGATTCCATCCTTGATCGTCGCGACGCACGGCGGCGGAACGGGTCTCGCAACGCAAAACGAATGCTTGCAAGCTTTGGGCTGTGTCGGTCGCGGAACGGTCAACAAATTCGCCGAAATCGTCGCGGGCGTTGTTCTCGCGGGCGAAATCTCACTAGCTTCGGCAATTTCGTCGTCAGATTGGGTTTCGAGCCATGAAAAATACGGGCGAAATCGGTAAAGATTTTTTCTTACGACTATAATTTTATGAAAGTAGTCTCAATATTATTAACTCTCTTTGCCTTCACATTTTTTGCTTTCGGACAAAAAGACAGCAAAACGGCTCCGAAATTCGACATCGCCGATTTCAACAAAAAGTTTGAAGTTGCCGAATGGCTCGTCAGATACGACGTTGTCGCCTGGAAAACGACCGACGAGCTGATGAAGCAGGACAAAAAAGAACTCGAAAAACTTGGTGCGGAATGGTTTTGTTTTCAGGACAAAAATAATCTGTGGCACGCGGTTTACGGGAAATTTGAAAACGATAAGTATAATCCGGTGTTCCATTTCACGATGGACAACGCTTCAAAAATTTCCCTCGTCACCGACAAAATAGACGCAGAATTTCTCAATTTGCACGCGCGGGCGCTGGCAACCGCTAATAAACAATTAATTACCGCTTTGAAAGACCGGGACGCGCCGCGTTTTAATCAATACATCAGACAAAACACCGACAAAACCTTCAGCGTTTGGATATTTCCCGCTTTTCAGCCCAACGGAGTTGCCGTTTACGGCGGCGAATACATCTACACGCTCGACCAGACAGGCAGCAAGATCACGAAAGATGAAAGCTATGCGCAGAGTAATTTTCGCGGTTTTAAAGCCGATCCGCCGCGCGAGATCTGGCTCAATTATCGTGAAACCGAAAAACCGACATTAGGCGCGATATTCTTTGTCTGGTATTACAAAGAGTATTTCACAAATATCTTTATTGATAATGCCAAAACGACGAGCACCGTGATCAAGGGTGGCGACAAAAATTATATGTGGGTTCACGTTGAGAAAGAACCGGAAACGAAAACCGCGAAATAATTAACGGACTTTCAAAGAAAACGGCTCGCGGGACTTATAATCCGATAAGCCGTCAAAGGTTGGAAAGCGTATTTCTGTTGCGTCGTCTATCCGACAGTCGGCGAAAAGAAATTAATTCCTTTAAATATCATCGAGAGCAACAAAATTTATTTCGTCGGTGGAATCGCTAATTGACCGTACCTGCGCCGGTTCGGCAAACTGGTAGCTTTTGGCGGAGACGCTGAAAATATAAGTATTGCCGACCTCGACATCATCAAACCGAAAATATCCGAAAGTGGTGGTAAGGCTTATCCGCGTGTTGCCGCCCGCATCGACCATTTTAATAAAAACGTTCCGAATGCCGCGTCCGTCCGCCGTCGTCACTCGTCCGCCGACCGTGACGTGTGCCGCAGTCGGCGCGACCGGCGAGGAATGCCAAAATCCGGCGGAAACGGAATAGGACTGTCCGAAGTTTTTTTGTCCGGCAATTGATTGCCCGCTCGTTCCGCCGAGCGTGTAGTTCCCGGCAGCGGAATTGGTTGCGCCGCCCGAAGCAATCACCGATTGATCGAGCGTATACTGCCCACCCGTGGCGACCTGCGCGTCGGCAGAAAATTGCGCGCCAATCAATACGGCGCAAAATACAATCATCAAAAACAAGATTTTTTTTCTGTTCATTTTCTCACTCCTTATTAATTCGGGCAGGCAATCAGCGTCGAAACCAATGCGCCGACGTTGCTGACAGTAACGCGGTAACAGTTGTTGTTCGGCGCGGTCAGGATTATACCGTTCGCCGAATTGGTCAGGTAAACATCGCCGTTCGTAACCTGCAATTTCGATTTCGGCGTTGACGTTCCGATGCCGACGTTAACCTGATTATTGCCGAGAACCAGCGAGTTGCTCGCGCTGACGAAGGCTCCCGAACCGATCGCGGCGGCATTGGTTAAATCCGGCGCGCCGACGTTTGTGTTCGCTCCGAGCAGAGTGTTGCTGCCGCCGCTCAAATTCGCCAATCCGCTCGACGCGCCGATGAAAGTGTTGCCGCTGCCCGTGCTGTTAAATCCGCTCGAAAATCCGGTAAATGTGTTGTCGCTGCCCGAGAGAACGTTCGAGCCGGATAAATGCCCGAAAAATGAATTATTATTTCCGACACCGACCGAAAACCCCGACCCGACTCCGAAAAAAGAATTGCTCGCTCCAATCGTCAGAAATCTACCGCTGTTGAAACCGAACGCGGAGTTATTGTTCCCGCCTCCATTCTGCTCACCCGTATTAATTCCGACGAATAAATTGTTGGTTCCCGCATTACCGGTCGTCAAAATGCGGTTTCCGTTTAAGTTGAACTGCGTCTTGGCATTCAGAATATTTGCCGTGCCCGTCCCGTCAATATTAAAATTTGCCGAAGACTGCGTCGTCGTCGTGTTTTGGATGTAATTGCCGCTTCCGGCAAGCGGGTTGCGCGCATCGCTGAGGCGCGCATCGTTCGTTTGCACAAATTGATTGGCGGGCACGCTGCCGAGATTCGCGCTGTTGTCAGATTGCGCAGCGCTCAGGGCGCGCACTGTATACGGCGCACTCGTGATTTGCTGGCGTGGTGCGAGCGTCGTGAAAGCGACTTGGCTGCCCGCCGGTCGTACGCTAATTTCCAGGTAACGATTCGCGCCCGTCAAAAAAACCGGCGCGCCGAAATCGAGCGGCGTCGTGAAGATCCCGTTAACCGCCTGAACGGTCGGAATCGTGACGGTCGCGCCCTGCTGCGCGCCTTGTCCGACCAGCGGATTGTCAAAAAGCCGGAACTGCATTTCATATGTTCCGTTTGCCGGCTGATTGGTGTCGGTCAGTTTGCCTTGATAGGTAAATGCGGTAGTTTGAGCTTGAGCGCTAACAATAAAGGCACAAAATAAAATTCCGCAATAGAAAATAAAATGTTTTGAATTTTTCCGAAAAAGCGATTTCATAAAATTTCTCCTTATTTCACAGCCGTTGTTCTGCTGTTTCTAAACATTTGTGAAAATATCTAAAAAAGAAAAAATTAACGCCACCCAAATGGGTGGCGTTGTCATTTCCCGAAAAAAAATTTCTACGATTACATATTTGAGGTAAAATCTGCCCTTTTATCTATTCCTTATCGTCCTTTTTCTTTCCCGTCAAAAGTTCCTTCATCACTTCCGCGCCGGGGATGAGTTTTTCCCACATTTGCGGGGCTTGCGTTGCCATTTCGAGCATTGTGCGGAAACGGTTATCGAACTCTTCTTTGGTTTTAAGATATGCGTTGAAGCTCGCCGCCAGGTGATTTTTAAAGAAATCCTGCACCGAATCTTCGCGCGTGCGCAGCAGCTGAAAAAGAAATTCGGTCGGCAAAACGGTCTGGTTATTTTTTTCTTCTTCGAGAATTACCTGAATCAGGACGGCTTTTGTGACGTCTTCTTTGGTGGTCGAATCGATAACCTGCACGTCCGAGCCGTCGCGGACGATCTTGGCTAAATCCTGATAGTTGATATAGGAACGCGTTTCCGTGTTGTAAAGACGTCGGTTCCCGTAGCGTTTGATGATGAGTTTATCCGAATCTTCCTGCGTTTTTTTCTTTTTCGCCATAGCGAAAGAATTTTAACACAAATATGTTGGAGAATTCTATTTTATTTGTTTTTGCGGGGAAATCATTAAGCAAAACCAAATCTCGCAAATGCTCAAATAATTTATTTCTTCGGAGTAACTGATAACTGAAAGCTGATAACTGATAATTTAAGCTATGATTATTAACAATCAGCTATCAATTATCAGTTATTTCGGATCGTAAAGCCTCGGTATTTTTTACTTACAACAACCAAAATCTAATAGATATTAAAAAAATCTTTGCTTTGCGAAATTTTTATTTGTTGGAATTATTGCATTTATCTATTTTTCTATATTTTTATTTCGCAAATGCGAAATTTTCACTTGACAAGCCTTTTGAGATTATTTAATATTCATAATGTCAGTTGCTAAAAAGACGGCTGAACAAAAGAATTTATAAACGGAATTAAAGAAGGAGACTTAAGAAAATGACAAAGAAAGCGATTAGCACCGAAGCGATTGATACAGCGATGGAATTAACACAAAAAACGGCGAATGTAACTTTGAAGAGCGCGGTTCAAGCCGCTGAAGCGACCGAAGGTTATGTTCAGGGAATGTACAAAGCAGGCTACGATGCGAACGTCGACGCGTTGAAAGTTGCGAAAGGTTACTGGGACGCAACCTCGCAGATCCGCCAGGATTGGATCAAACTTTTTGCTTCGACCGGTGAAGCGTTCATCAATTCAGCCGCGAAAATGGAACTTCCCCTCCAGAAAGAAGTTATGGATTTGGGCAAAAGCGTTCTCACGAACGTTGAAAAAACGGTCGAGAATCTGACCGCCCAGGCAAAATCCGCGACCAACGCTAAATAATTTTTTTTCCCTCCTCAATGCTGGTCTGCGGTTGTCATAAACCGCAGACTTTTTTATATTTATTGCACCGAAAATTTATTCCGAGGAAATCCGATCATGGCAGAAACAAAAAAAACAACGAAAACGGCTCCGAAAGCCGAAACCAAAAAAGCGGCGAGCGCGCAAGCTGAAGTAAAAACCGAAGCAACCGAGCCAAAGGCTGAAGCAAAACCGAAAGCGGCGGCAAAGCCGAAAACTGCGCCGAAAGCGGCGGCGAAACCAAAATCCGCAGCGAAACCGAAAACAGCGCCAAAATCCGCGCCGAAAGCAGAAAAAACCGCTGAACCGAAAGCGCCCGCCACATCAACTGCCGGAAGTGCGGCGCAAATGCCGAACGATTTTGCGAAAATGGTCGTCAATCAATTGATCGAGGCGCAGAGAATGTGGTTAGAGATGACGACGCAGCAAACCGCGATCATCTTTAAAACCGTTTCGGAAGTGATGGGAATGTCGCAAAATGCGCCGACCGAAGCGCTCGCCAAATGGACGAAACAAGGTGTTGAAAGCTTTATTGCGGCGCAGAAACAATGGTCGGAAATCGCGCTCCAGCAGAGCGCGCAATTGATGCAGACGGTTCAATCGGGCGCAAACTTCGGCAGCGGCGGTATGGACGCGCTCGGCGCGGCGCAGGGCGCAGCCGGAAAAGGTCTCGAAATTCTCGTTAATATGCGGGAAGCGTGGCTCGATTTCGCGGCGCAGCAAAACGCGCAGATGGTCAAATCACTCAAGCAAAATCTGAAACTCGATGATTCTTCGCCCGTCGCGGCGATCGCCGATTTTGCACAGCAAACAATGACGAGCTACGTCGAAATTCAAAAACGCTGGCTCGATATGGCAACGCAAATCCCGCTTTTCGGCAGCGCGAAAAAAGATAAGAGTTAATTTTACTCACGAAAGGCGCGAAAAAAGCGTTAAAACTTGGATTTCTTTTTCGTAGATTTCGCTTATTTCGCGGGTAAATTGGTTTAATTATTGTTTTAATTATTGTTAAGATAATCAAAGAAATGGCAAAACAATCGGCGACGAAACGAAAATATCCCTGGACGAAAAAAATTGACGGAACGCAGATCACTCTGCGCCTGATGACGGCGGACGACAAAGACGCGGTGTTGGCGTTTGCCCAAACGCTTCCCGAAGACGATCTGCTTTTTCTGTCGTTCGACATCACGCAGGAATCATTTGTCGAACACTGGATCAGGCGCATCGAAGCCGGCTCGTGGCACACGATTCTGGTCGAGGCGGACGGCAAGCTCGTCGGACACGGCAGTTTGATCCGCACGGAACAGATCTGGTCGCGTCACCTGGGCGAGATAATCTTGCTGCTTGCGCCCGAAGTGCGCGGCAAAGGTTTGGGAAATATTTTAGCGGGCGAGATTTTTGCGAAAGCCGAAGAATTAAACCTGATGAAAGTCGTCGCGCGCATGGCAGCAGACCAAAAAGGCGCGATCCAGGTTTTCGAACGGCTCGGCTTTACCGCCGAAGCACTGCTCGCCGATTACGTGATCGACCGCAAAAACCGGACACACGATCTGATCGCGATGTCATACGATATTACCGGATTTACGGAAGAATAAACCGATCTGAGATTTGGAATTGCGGATTGGAACTAAAAATCCGAAATCCCAAATCTCAAATCCAAAATCAATATGAGTGAACCAAAATTAAATCGCCGTCTTTCATCGCTCGATTCGGCATTTCTTTATCTGGAAAGAAAAGAATGTCCGATGCACATCGGCTCGACGAGCATTTTCGAAGGCAAGCTCACGCACCGCGATCTGGTCAAACATATTGATGCGCGTCTGCATCTGATTCCGCGCTATCTGCAAAAGGTCGTGCCCGACCCGTTCAATCTCGCGCATCCGACGTGGGAAACCTGCGAAGATTTCGACATCAAAAAACATATTTTCAAGGTCAAACAAAAAAAGGCTTTCAACTTAAAAGATTTAGCCAAGCTGGCGGGCGAGCTGATGACGGAAGTGATGGATCGCCGGAAACCGCTCTGGGAAATTTACGTTGTCGAGAATGTCGAAGGCGGGCGTTCGGCGATGATTGCCAAGGTGCATCATTGTATGGTTGACGGCATTTCGGGCGTTGATCTGATGAAGATCTTGTTCGACATCACGCCCGATGCAGTGCCGCCGCCGAAACCGAAAGCCGTCAAAGAAGAAACGCCGAAAAAAGAAGTGATGCAGATGTTTTTCGATTCCGTGCTCGGAGCGATGCAGGAAACCTCGGCGCGTTTGATGGAAATGCAGGGCGGCTTGATGTATATGGCTTCGAATCTGACGAATCCGCAGAATCTCGAAGCCTTGCCGCACCTCGGAGAAGTTTTGCCCGCCGTCACTACGCCGCCGCCGATGCTGCCGTTTAACGGACCGTGTTCGGGCGAACGGCGTCTCGCCTGGAGCGAATTTTCGTTTGCCGAAGCGCGAATTATCCGCACGGTTTTGGGCGGCACGGTCAACGATGTCGTCCTGACGCTGCTCAGCGAATCGGTCGCGCGTTACGTCAAATTTCACAAGCAATCGACCAAAGACAAGATCGTCCGTTTTATGGTTCCCGTCAGTTTGCGCCAGAAGGAACAGCGCGGCGCGCTCGGCAATATTATTTCGATTCTGCCGGTCGAAATTCCGCTCGATATCGAAGATCTGCCGGCGCGATTCGCGCACGTTCATCAGAAAACGAACTTGATGAAAACGGCGCGCCTTGCCGAAGGTTTGCTGACGCTTGGATCACTTTATACAATGATGCCCGCGCCTTTGCAGTCGCTTATCGGAACGCTCGCCGAACTGCCGTTTCCGCCGTTCAATATGGTCGCGACGAATGTTCCCGGTCCGCAGGTGCCGATCTATCTGGCGGGCAGAAAAATGCTCGTCCAATATCCGTACGTCCCGATCGGCTACGGTTTGGGTTTGGGCTGCGCGATCCTAAGTTATAATCAAACTCTTCACTTCGGTTTGTCATCAGATGCACAGGCAATGAGCGACGTTGAAAAATTCAAGGAAATTCTCGACGAAGTTTTCGACGAGCTCAAAGCGGTCGTCGAAAAAATGGAAAGCCAAACGGCAAGCGCAAACGCTTAATAATGGTTAATTGTTAATTGTTAATTATCAATGATGAATTTCTATTAACCATTAACAATTAACCATTAACAATTAATATCATGGATATTTTAGGAAACGAATTAGAAGTAATTACAGGTTTTGACAAGGAAATGCGCGAGCACGCGCTGCCGATCTGGTTTGAATCTTTGGTCGGCGTTGACTGGACTTTGCTTCATCTTTCGCCGGTTTATTTCGGCTTCGGCGTCCCGCGCGGCGACGGTTCGGCGGTGATCGTCGTTCCCGGTTTTCTCGGCAATGATTTTTATCTTTACGAGCTTTATCTGTGGCTTTCGCGCATCGGCTACAAACCGTATCTTTCGGGCATCGGCTGGAACGCCGATTGTCTGAACACGCTCAACGAAAAACTGGTCGAAACCGTGAAAAAAGCCCACGCCGAAACGGGCAAAAAAGTTCATCTCGTCGGACACTCTCTGGGCGGCGTTCTTTCACGCTCGGCGGCGACGCAGTTTCCCGACCTGATCGAATCGGTCATCACGCTCGGCTCGCCTTTTCGCGGCGTTCGTTCACACCCGAAAGTCGTCGAAATGTCGGACAGAATCCGCCGGCGAATTTTCAAAAAAACCGACAAAACCGATTACCCGAACTGCTACACCGGTCATTGCAGCTGCATCACGGTCACATCTCTCCAAAGCTATCTGCCGAAAAAGGTGCGTCAATCGGCGATCTACACAAAATCCGACGGCATCGTTGACTGGAAAAACTGCCGCTCGCGCTTTGAAGAAAACAATTTCGAAGTCACCGGAACGCATATCGGTCTGGTTTACAATTTTCAGGTTTATAAACTGATCGGTGAACGGCTTGCCCAAGATTCCTAAAGCATCGAACTTCTATTTATGAAACAGGAAGGTTCAGAATCGGTTTCTCCGACGCCGGATGAATTAAACAGATTGTGGCAGCACGGTCTGCATGAAGAAAGGCTTTTCCACGACCGTCTGAATTATTTTTCCGCCGTCGAAATCGGACTGCTTTCGGTCTTTGCCATACTCTACAACAAGGATAAACCTTTCGGATTATTAATTCCGCTGGCGGGCGCCGCATTGGTTTTCACATTATTTTGGCTCATTATCCAATACAATCATTGGCGCTATTGTTTGTTTTTGTATTCAAAGATAAGCGAGCTCGTTCCCGAATACCGCCATACGATCGACAGCTATTTCGGACAACGCACCGAACAAAATCGAACAACGGCGCTTTCTTTCTCAAAACCTTTATCGCTTGCCGCACCCGCGATCTTTGCGCTCACCTGGATTGCATTTTTCATCTGGATCGTTTTCCAGCCGTTAGCCGGCAACCGCTAAAACCAGCTCAAAATTTTAACCAATCTCATCTTTTTCAGATTCTTATGCTAAACTTGTCAGCAAAATATCGCTTTACCCGATGTGCCGAAAGTAACGAACAATGAAGAAGGATTTTGACTTTGACAAGTCTTTTAATCAGCCGCCAATCTTAGAAAACTACAATCTTTTTACGTCCGATGAAGCCTTGAAAACGGCGGTCGAATCGAACGGCGGCGCTTGGAATAATGAGAAAGTCACATGTTTCGGCGAGATTTTAGGAAAATCGGAAACGCTCGAACTCGGCAACCTGGCGAATAAAAGCGCCCCTGTTTTGAAAACTCACGACCGTTTCGGAAATCGCTTGGACGCGGTCGAATTTCATCCCGCGTATCATGAATTGATGCGGATCTCGGTTGAAAATGAAACTCACTCATTGGCTTGGACAAGCCCGAAAGCGGGCAAATACGTTGCGCGTTCGGCGCTCGCTTTTTTGAAACAACAGGTTGACGAAGGCACGAGCTGTCCATTGACGATGACCTTTGCCGTCGTTCCGAGCTTGAAAATCGAGCCGGAAATCGCTCGTGAATGGCTGCCGAAAGTTTTATCTCTTGAGTACGACGCGCGATTTCTGCCCGCGGCGGAAAAACGCGGCGCGACGTTCGGAATGGCGATGACCGAACCGCAGGGCGGCTCGGACGTTCGCGCCAATATCACGTTTGCCGAAAAGTTAAACGATAAAGGCGAATATAAAATTACTGGCAGAAAATGGTTTTGCAGTGCGCCGATGTCCGATGCTTTTTTGGTTTTGGCGCAAGCCGCAAAAGGTCTTTCGTGTTTTTTGCTGCCGCGTTTCACGCCTGCGGGCGAAATAAACACGCTTTATTTTCAAAGACTTAAAGACAAACTCGGAAATCGTTCGAATGCTTCCGGCGAAGTTGAATTTCACGCGTCTTATGGAAAAATCATCGGCGAAGAAGGGCGCGGCGTGGCAAACGTTATGGAAATGGTGCGCCACACGCGGCTTGATTGCGCGGTCGGTTCGGCTGGAACTTTGCGCCGCGCCGTTGCCGAAAGCATTCATTTTTGCGCGTATCGAAAAGCGTTCGGCAAACTGCTGATTTCACAGCCTTTGATGCAGAATCTGCTTGCGGATCTCGCGCTCGAATCCGAAGCCGCAACCGCGCTCGGGTTTCGTCTGGCGCGCGGATTTGATGAATCCGAAACGAGCGAAGAAGCGAAACTCTTTACACGCGCGGCGACGGCAATCGGAAAATTCTGGAATTGCAAACGCGCCGTTTTTGCGGTCGGCGAAGCGTTGGAAATTTTGGGCGGGAACGGCTACGTCGAAGATTCGGTTTTGCCCCGTCTATACCGCGACATTCCCGTCAATTCCGTCTGGGAAGGCTCGGGAAATGTCCAATGCCTGGACGTTTTGCGCTCGATGAAGAAAGAACCGGAAAGCATCGAAGCGGTTTTGAACGAGCTTGATGAGGCGCAAGGCTTGAATGATCTTTTTGACAGATTTCTGTTAAATTTGAAGAACGAATTTTCAAATCTTGAAAACCTGGAATTTCGCGCCCGGATCATCGTTGAAAAATGCGCTCTGGCACTGCAGGCGAAAGTTTTACTCAAAACCGCGCCCGCGTTTTTAGCCGAAGCATTTTGCCGATCAAGGCTGGCGGAAGCTAAGAATCTGAATTTCGGAACTTTGCCCGTCGGCGCTGAAGTGGAAAAAATAATTGAAAGAAATGGAAAATGGATAATTGATAATGGAAAATAAAAAAGTAAAAAAAGTTATTTGTTTTAATTATCCATTATCAATTATCCGTTTTCCATTAAAAAAACTATGTTGAATCTTGCCGTTTTACTCGAAGACAGCGCACGGAATGTGCCTGACAGAACTGCCGTGATTTGCGGCGAAGCGCAGTTTACTTACGCCGAAATCAACGCCAAAGCGAACCAGATCGCCAATGCTTTGCGCGGGATCGGCATCGAAAAAGGCGATAAAATCGCGCTTTCGTGCGCGAATCTGCCGTTTTTCCCGATGATCTATTACGGCATTCTAAAGGCGGGCGCAACGGTCGTGCCGCTCAATATTTTGTTAAAAGGGCGTGAGATCGCCTATCATCTCACGGATTCCGACGCCCGCATTCATTTTTGCTTTGAAGGCACAAAGGAACTGCCGATCGGCGAAGAAGGATTTAAAGGCTTTACGGCAACCGACACGTGCGAAAAATTTATTCTTTTGACGCTCGATCCGCGCGCGGAATCGCCTTACGAAAACACGCAAACCTTCTGGCAATTCATCGAAGATCAGCCCGAAACGTTCGAATCCGAAGTCACGGATGAAACCGAAACCGCCGTAATTCTTTACACTTCGGGCACGACCGGACAGCCGAAAGGCGCGGAACTGACGCATCTGAATGTCGTGCTGAACGCGCGGCTTTCCGACACGATGTATCCGCGCCGCGATGCTGACGTGCATCTGCTGACCCTGCCGCTTTTTCACTCGTTCGGGCAGGTCGTCCAGATGAACGCCGGGTTTTATAATCAGGCGACGCTCGTTCTCCTGCCGCGTTTTTCAGCCGAAGACGCGCTTCGTTTAATGGACAAACACGATGTCACGATTTTTGCCGGCGTGCCGACGATGTATTGGGCTCTGCTTAATTACGAGGAAGCCGAAAAATTCGATCTGGAGAAGATTTCGCGCAACTTACGGCTCTGCAAATCGGGCGGCGCGAGTTTGCCGGTCGAGGTTTTGAAAGGTTTTGAAGAAAAATTCAAGACGAAGATCACCGAAGGCTACGGATTGTCGGAAACGTCGCCGGTCGCAGTTTTTAACCGCTACGGCGAAACGCGCCCGGGTGCGATCGGTTTTCCGGTCTGGGGCGTTCAGGTAAGGATCGTTGACGAAAACTGCAATGACGTGGCGGACGGCGAGATCGGCGAGATCATCATTCGCGGGCATTGCGTAATGAAAGGCTATTACAAACGTCCCGAAGCGACCGCCGCGACCATTAAAAACGGCTGGCTGCATTCGGGCGATGTCGGGCGGCGCGACCGCGAAGGCTACATATACATTTCCGACCGCGTCAAGGATATGATCCTGCGCGGCGGTTTCAACGTCTATCCGCGTGAACTCGAAGAAGTTCTGATGACGCACGAAGCCGTTTCGCTCTGCGCCGTCGTCGGTGTCAAAAGCGACGAACACGGCGAAGAAATAAAGGCATTCATCGTCAAAAAAGACGGCGCGGCGGCGACCGAAACCGAGATCGTCGAGTGGTGCAAAGCAAATATGGCAAGCTATAAATATCCGCGCTTTGTCGAGTTTCGAGATTCTTTGCCGATGACCGCGACCGGCAAGATCTTAAAGCGCGAATTACGATAGTTTGAAGCTGTTAAATTCCCGCTGTGATTTCGATCACCAGTTCGGTCTCGGCTCGCGCCGGTTCGGTGAGTCCCGCAAGACGGATCAGATTATCGCCGCCGTCGAGCTGCCATTCGCCGAGATCGGAGGTTTCGCCCGTCCGGACGGTAAAATCTTTGGCATCGTTGCGCGGTTTGCCGTCTACCGCGTCGGAGTCGAGCTTTCCGCTGATGGTCGTGTCAGCCGGTTCCGTCAATGTGGCTGTCAGTTCGACGGTAAAGCCGAAAGGACCCGGCGGATTAATGATCTGCTCGGTCGCGAAAGCCCCCTCGGCATCCGTTGTGACCGTAAATTTGCGATTTATTGTCGGCATAATTCAAGTTCCCCTTGCTCGTTATTTTTTTATGCTAAATCATTAGCAAATTCAACTTTAACATTTAAAGCTTCGTTACCCGCGGCTCTCCGAGTTTGTAAACAGGCAATAATTACCGGACAATGCCCGCGACCGGCAAGAATTTGAAGCGCGAATTGAGGTAAATTTTAGAAAAATTGATTTTCTAAAATTCTTTTCAAACCTTCGGGTTCAAAATTAAAAACAGCTTCGGCTTGCCATTCTGTATAATCCGGAATGTCATTTCGGACTTCAAAGCCAACTTTTACCCAAACTCTTACTTGTCCTTTGCGCGTCATTTCTCCGCGCAAAGCAAATCCGAGCGTTGATGAATTAAACACAAAGTCTCCTTTCAGAGTTTCGTAAGCCTTCGCTACATCGGCAAAAAATAAAGCCAAGTGTTCTTTGTGAATTCTCACATAATGCGAACAGGAAAGAGAATCTACACGCAGTTTGGCTTTACCCACAAACCAATCCCCGTCGCCATTCATTTTGCTTGGCAAAGATATTTGCACGAAATTTTTATTCCCAATCTGAAAATGAAATTTTGACATTGTCCTTTAAGGTCGATTTTAGTAAACCATCCGCGTTTTGATCGTGCCCTTGACGGTCTGCAAAATCTCGAAGGCTTCTTTGGAAAGTTTCGTGTCAACGTCCAAAATCACGTAGCCGATCTCGTCGTTTGTTTTGAGGAATTGCCCTAAGATATTGATGCCTTTTGCCGACAGGCGCGAGTTTATTTCCGAGAGAACGCCCGGAATGTTTTCGTGAATATGCAGGATGCGGTGCGTTTTGTCCTGCAAAGGCAGGCTGACCGGCGGCACGGTGTGCGAGCCTTCCGAAGTTCCGAGTTCGAGATACTTGATGAGCTTTGCCGTCACGTCCAAACCGATATTCGCCTGCGCTTCCTCGGTCGAACCGCCGATGTGCGGCGTTAAGATGACGTTCGGCAGGTTTTGCAGCACCGATACGAATACGTCGCCGTTTTTTTCCGGTTCTTCGGGAAAAACGTCGACCGCCGCGCCGGCAAGCTTGCCGTTTTCGATAAACACGCGCAAAGCGTCGAGATCGACCACGTCGCCGCGCGCGTAGTTTAAGAGAATCGCG
>DATLOR010000278.1:0-5250 GCA_035536135.1 Pyrinomonadaceae bacterium
ACGCGTTTGTCGGTCGGCGCAAGGCGCGCCCATTCCAAAACCTTTTCGCCCATAAAATTCGGCGCGTCGCCGATGGCAACAAGTTTTTTATGCTCGGCTTGTGCGGCATTCGATTGCGCGGCGGTCAAAAACATCGGTCTCGGCGGCAGTTTTACATCGACTTCTTTGCCGGTTGTTTCGTCGTATTCGGTTTCATACGGCGCACACCACCAATCGTTTGCGTCGAAATTACCGAATTCATTGTCGGCTTTTCCCAAACCGTCTTCGAGAAACGGGCTGAGCATCGGATTTTTCAGAATCAAAAACAGCGCGGCGCGTTTTTTGGCAAGCGGAGTTTTCGCGAAATTGATTTTATCCATCAATTCCTGCAATTCGGGATGAAATTTGAGAACCTCGGGCGCAATTTTGGCTGCCGTTGCAAAGTCATTGAGCAAAACGGCGCGCGTCCAGATGGCGAGCGCAAAGCGTTCGTGCAGATATTCGGGCAGCGCGGGCGATTTTTCGGCTTCGAGCAAAACGGGCAGCGGAAAATGCTGATTCATCACGTTGATCGTCGCTCCGTCGAACATCGTGCGGTCCTGCCAGAGCCTCTCGTTCTTAAAATTTTCCTCGACTTCCTTTTCGTATTCCTCGCGCGTCTGGTTCGGATAACTTTCGGGCGTGTACCACGATTTTTGTTGTTTGATAAAATCTTCGATCGTGCCGCTCGTTCCGTCCCAGTCAAAGGCAAACGGTCTGAGCTGGGCGAATTTCAAATAATCGTCCAGTGTTTCGGACAATTTGGCGCGCTGCGCAAGAAACTTGTTGCGCGAAGAGATCGGCAGATCCAAGCCCGAATTCAAAATGTCGTCGAGCAGTTTCCGCGCTTCGGCGGTTTTGCCCTGTTCCATTAAAATCCGCGCTTTATGATAGGCGATCGTCGGGTAAGCCGCTGCGTTGCGGTCGATCTTGTCCGCCGCTTCAAGCAGACGACTCAGGTCGGTCGAAGATTTTTCCGCTTTCGAGATCGCCGTCAGCAGCCACAGATTCGAATTTGTCTGGCGATATTGAGAAAGCGCGTAAAGATAACCTTCGTTGCCTTGAACCTGAAAAGTAAAAAGCCAGTTCGTTAAATCGTCGAGCCGCAGGTAATCCGGCAAAAGCGAAAGTGAAAGCGATTCCGAACCGTAATATCCGCCCTCATACTCGGCGCCGTTGTTGGCTTCAAAACGACCTCTGTAAGCCTCTTTCCGCGCAAGACGGACTTGCTCCTTCATTTTGTCGGTCAAGGGCTTGCCGATGACCGTTTCGGCTTTGGCGAAGGCTTCCTCGTCGGTCGCATTGACCGGAATGTAAAGCGTCCAGGTTTCTTTGTAATCTTCGGAATAAATCTCAATTTTAAGATCGCCCTCGGTTTGTTGTGTCTCAATGCTTGAATTTGTGGTTCTCGCCCGGTTAACGGGAAGCTCATTAACCGCCGAATTGGCATCGGTTTCAGGCAATTTAGCGACATTTGATAGAAGAGAATTTATCGGTTCGGCATTTGAATTGGCGACATCGTTGATTTTATTGAATTCTTCTTTGCGTTTTTCTTCCGCTTCGAGCGATTCCTTCTCGAATTTATCGAGCAGCCAGTTGTAATCGATCAAATCCTGCCGGAAATTTCCGTCGCCCTGCGTGGCAATGATCTGTGCAAGCTCGCGGACGCGTTCCTGCGGACGCAGGCGATATTTTATCAACCCGAGCATCTTCCTTGCCGAATCCGAAAATTTACTGCTTTTAGCCGCGACATTCGATAAATTCTGTTCGGCTTCGGTGTAAATTAATTGTTGTTTTACTTTGTCCTTGCTCAAACTCGCCTGCCGGATCAGAGTTCTGCCGACCAGATATTCCGCCGTTTCCTGCCACGGGGAATTGTAATCCTGCGCGATCTGGGCGAAATGCTGTTTCGCCGAATCATAATCGAGCGAATAAAATTCCGCCGCCGCAACCTGATAAGCACGGTCTTTTTGCATCCATTCGGGCATTGCTTCGTTCGGCGCGCCGGGCGTCGCTTTGCCGCTGGCACAATTTTCAAACACAGTGTCCTGCGCTTTTACCCAATCTTTCACGTCCTTATCGTCCGAACCGTGCGAGGCAATTCGGTCGGAAAGCGTCTTTTCGGCGGTTTCAAAGGCATTTTTCGTACAGTTCGGAAAAAAATCATAACCGCCGTATTCACGCTCGACGTAAATTTCGGGCGGTTTTTCTTCCTTTCCGACGACCGATCTGCGTTTTTCAACCCATTTTTTGACCGTTTCGCTAATATTCTCTTCCTCGTAAGGCTGGTTGTTGAATTCCGCGTTCCAAACTTCGACCAGTGCTTTCTGCTCGGCATCGGAAAATCCGCCGCCGTTCAAATAACGATACGCGGCGATCAAAACAATGCGTCTTTGTGAAGGCTGTAAAATCCCGATCTTGCCCGCCGCAAAATTTTCATACGGATTTTCGGGCGCGTGTTCGTATTCAAAAAGCGGCGTGATGTACGACGGACCGCACGGCAGAGCATTTGCAAAAAACGCAAAGATCAAAAAAGTTGAAACGGCAAAACGGATGATGACTTTCATATTATTTCAATTTTTCCAAATCGCTTTTTTCCCAGGCTTTCGATTTAAAGTAATAAATTCGCCTGCCGGGTTTTAATTTCACATTCAGCAGCGGGTCGTCGATCGAAATGCCGTAACTCCCGCGGCAGAGCGGTTCGTTCCAATCATTTTCTTTGGAAAGAAAATCGCGGATTCTCGCCGAATCGGCTCCCATTTCAAATGCCATCGGCACGGCTTCGTCAACCGGAAAATCGTTAAACCAACTGTCGCCGACGCACCACGAGGCGAGCGAAGTTATCGTCAAAGGCGTGTTTTCAGGCAATTCTTTTTTCAAATCATTGATCAAGCCGCGATAAAACGCACGTTCCGAAACAACGACGTCAAAATCGGTCTGAATTGCCTTGACGTTCGGCAATTCCAAGGTTTTTTTGATCAGGCTGACGATCTTTTTCCGTTGTTCGTCGGAAAACGTCGGACGCTGTTTGTTCTCCTTGACGGTTTCGATCCGCGTCACGGCAATCACATAAATATTTTCGGGAAGTTCGAGCGGCTGTCGGCGCGGGCGAAAAACGACATCGTCTTGCTGTAAAGTTAAAGTTTGCGCCAGAAATGCCGCGCCGAATTTTTCCGCGTCGAGAAAACGCAGATCCTCGGGGCGTTCCCACGCCCAAATGATTTTTTTCGGCATTTCCGAGTTCAATTTTTCGTTGACCTGATTTTTTGAACGGCAGGCGGGAAGCATTATTGAAAATGCAAAAAGGAAAAGAAAAATTATTTGTTTTTGGCGAAACATTTGTCGCAAGGATTATAATGTAAAAGCAGTAAAATCTAAAGGATCGAGTTTTGGTAATGGAGCTTAAAATTGTTATACTTACAAAAACTGAATGACCATTCATTTTTAAGGATAAAAATATGATTGAACGCGAACAATTGGAAATGGACGTCGTATTTGTCGGCGCCGGTCCGGCAAATCTGGCGGCGGCTTTGCATCTCAAAAAGAAAATCGCCGAACACGACGAATTTATCGAAAAAGGCATTAAACAAGGGCGCAAAATCGGTGAATTGGAAATCGCCGTGATCGAAAAAGGCTCGTTTGTCGGCGCACATATTTTGTCCGGCGCGGTGATGGACCCGATCGCGATCCGCGAATTGATGCCCGATTTCCTCGAACAGGGCTGTCCGGTCGATTCCGCCGTGACGAAAGATGCTTTCTGGTATCTGACGGAATCGCGCGGCATCGATGCGCCGATCGTTCCGCCGCCGCTCAAAAATAAAGGCAAATATATCGTCAGTTTGAGCAAGGTCTGCGAATGGCTCGGCGAAAAATGCGAAGAAGCCGGAATCAATATTTTCCCCGAATTTCCGGCATCCGAAGTTCTTTACGACGAAAACGACCGCGTGATCGGTGTGCGCACCGGCGACAAGGGAATCGACAAGGACGGCAAACCGAAAGGTAATTTTGAGCCGGGCGTCGATCTTCTCGCGAAAGTAACGGTTTTGGGCGAAGGCTCGCGCGGAAGCTTAGCCAAACAGTTGATGCAGAGGCTCGATTTGATGCACGACAAAGAGCCGCAGGTTTTTTCGCTCGGAATTAAAGAATTGTGGGAAGTTCCGGCAGGGAATTTCGAAGAAGGAAAGGTCGTGCACACGCTCGGTTTTCCGTCCGATACAGATACCTACGGCGGCGGCTGGATCTACGGAATGAAAAACAATGTCATTTCGATCGGTTACGTGACGGGCTTGGATTACAAAGACCCGAACATCGACCCGCACGCCGAGTTTCAGAAATTTAAAACGCATCCGAAGGTCGCCGAAGTTCTGGCAGGCGGGAAAATGCTCAAATACGGCGCGAAAACCATCAATACGAGCGGTTTTTGGACGATGCCGCGGCTTTATTCGGACGGCGTTCTGATCATCGGCGATTCGGCATCGTTTTTGAACGGACAGCGGATCAAGGGAATTCACACGGCGATGAAATCGGGAATGCTCGCGGCGGAAGCGATCGTCGGCGCGTTTGAACACGAAGATTTTTCTGTCAAAACGCTCAAACATTTTGAAGAAAAAGTAAATATGAGCTGGATTTACGACGAGCTTCATCCGGTTCGCAATTTTCACGCGGCGTTTCAATCGGGTCGCTGGTCGGCTTTGATCAATACGGGTTTGCAGTTCGTCACCGGCGGTTTGGCTTGGGGCTATATGCCGAAGGAATATCACGTTGCCGGACATGAACGGATGGAAAAGCTCGCCGATCACGAAAATGACGGCAAGCGTTATGAAAACGTCAAATTCGATAAACAACTGACTTTTGACAAGGTCACGGACGTTTTTCACGCGGGCGTCGCGCACGACGAAGACCAGCCTTCGCATCTGCACGTTCTCGATACGGAAATCTGCGCGACGCGGTGCGCCGAAGAATACGGCAATCCGTGCCAGCGATTTTGTCCGGCGGCGGTTTATGAAATGGAATTTAATTCCGCGACCGAACGCAAGGAATTAAAGGTCAATTTTTCGAACTGCGTGCATTGCAAGACCTGCGATATTGCCGACCCGTATCAAATCATCAATTGGGTGACGCCCGAAGGCGGCGGCGGACCGAATTATAAGGGAATGTAATTCGAGTTTGGATTTTAGATTTTGGATTTCGGATTAATTGGAACGGTATTTGCTCTCTTTGCTAATCAGGTAT
>DATLOR010000279.1:0-7941 GCA_035536135.1 Pyrinomonadaceae bacterium
TTTACGAAAATTTATAATGATCAGGTTAAAAAAGGAGCAATTGAAGAAAAAAATGTAGATTTTGTATTAAGGGCTCTATTTTACTTTAGTGTGATTGGTAATGAACCTGTAGGACAAAAATATAAAATATTTCGATATAAAAATAAGGAAGCACGGATAAATTTGTCTGAGCCCTTTTGTGTTCATAACGGATTAATTAGGTCAGTTGGAATTCCTTTTAGTGCGGCTTCAATTGACTAATGCTCTACGACCAATATTTTATTGATGATTTGAAATCGCGTGCCGATCTGGTGCGGATCGTCGAGATGCACGTTCCCCTCAAGAAAAAAGGCGCGAACTGGTGGGGCAATTGTCCGTTTCACGGCGAAAAGACGGCTTCGTTTTCGGTCAGTCCGCAGAAGGGTTTTTACAAGTGTTTCGGATGCGGGAAAGGCGGTTCGGCTTACAATTTCGTAATGGAGATCGAGGGCTTGAACTTTCCCGAAGCGATCAAGCGCGTCGCGGAAATTTCGGGCGTGCCGTTGCCCGAACCCGTTGACGACGCCAATTACGAGCGCAGTAAACAGCGCAAAAAAGACCGCAAGGCGATCGCCGACCACGTGATCGAACTAAACCGCTACGCGCTCGAATTCTGGGAGCATCATCTTCAGGAAAATAATCCGCACGCGAAAGCGGCGCGTGAATATCTGGAAAAACGCGAGATTTCCGACGAAATCATCAAACAGTTTCACATCGGTTATGCGCCTGACAGCTGGGACGCGCTGATGTCGCTTCTGAAAGAAAAAGGCGCGGACGAAAAATTGATCGAAGCGAGCGGTCTGGTTTCGATCAACGAAGAAAAAAAACGCGTTTACGACCGTTTTCGCGGACGGATAATGTTTCCCGTTCTGAATATCGAGGGCAATCCGGTCGCGTTCGGCGCACGGATCTTGGCAAACGGCGAGCCGAAATATCTGAATTCGCCCGAAACTCCGGCGTATATCAAGGGCGAGCATCTCTACGGATTTTTTCAGTCGAAGGAAGAGATCCGCCGCAAGAGATACGCCATTTTAGTCGAAGGCTATCTCGATCTGATCGCGCTTTACCAGTTCGGCGTGACCAATTGCGTCGCGAGTCTTGGAACGGCGTTCACCGAACAGCAATCGAAGTTGCTCGGCAGATTTGCGAAGAAGGTCGTTGTCAACTATGATGGAGATAAGGCAGGTGTCAAAGCGGCAAGACGGGCTATTGAAATCCTTCTGGCAGACGATTTTGAAATCAAAATTTTGGTATTACCAAACGGGCAGGACCCGGACGATTTCATCCGCGCCAACGGATTCGCAGCATATAAAAAACAACACGAAACCAACGCGACTACCTATCTCCAATTCGTTCTAGAAACTGCTGTGCAGGATCGTAACACTTCGGTGCCGAAGCAAAAAGCTGAGGCGATCGAGGATGTGATGCCTGTGCTTTCGGCTATTCGCAACCCGATCCAGAAACGCGACTCGTTTGATCAAGCGATGAGTTTTTTTCGGGCTGACGATGCGATTTTAAAGCGCGATTTATGGAAATCCGTAAAAGAAGGCTCCCGAATTGAGACCGACAGCATCAAACAGCAAGTTGCCCGTGCCACGCAAGCAAAAATGACGGTCGCCGAAAGCCGTCTGCTTGAACTGCTGATCTACGACAACGAATTGCGGGAAATAATTTTGCCCCAACTTGAAGAAACCGATTACGAAATGTTGGCAACGGCTAACGTTTTTCGCGCCGTTTTGGAATTGCAAAAAACGGGTGCGGAAATTACACTTGAAAGTTTGCTCAAGCTCGTCGAAGAAGACGAAACGGCAAGCGATTTCGTGCCCGTGCTGATGATGAGCGAACCGCCGCGCGAAGCGGGCGACGTGATCGACGAGGTTTTGCACGATGCCGAAAGCTGTGTTTTTACGCTGCGTTCGATGGCGATCTCGACCCGGATCCTGGAAATCAGCCAGGAACTGATTTTGGCGGAACAGAGCGGAAACAGCGAATTGCTCGGTCGGCTCGTCACGGAACAGATCGGATTAGCGCGTCTAAAGCGCGATCTGCAGAGCCGTGATAACGGCAGCTGAAACAATTTAGCGGTTTCGGGCGTTAAAAGATATTTAATAAACAACGATTTATAGACAGATTTAATCAAAGAACATTTACAAAATGGTTATGACAGATTACGACGAAAAGGAAGATTTAATGGACCGGCTTCTCGCCATGGGCAGAGGCAAGAAGTTTTTGAGTTTTGACGATTTAAATCGTGAAATGCCCGATAAGATGATGTCGCCCGAAGACATCGAAGACGTTCTCGAACGTTTGGAAGGCGCGAATATTTCGGTTTCCGACTCGGATTCCGCGCTGCTTGAACAAGCCGCGAGCCTTGCGCTCGACGACGAAACCGAGGTTGACGAAGACGATCTGGATCTGGATTTATCCGCCGGAACGCTCGATAAGTCGAACGATCCGGTGCGGCTTTACCTGCGCGAAATGGGGATCGTTCCGCTTTTGACGCGCGAAGGCGAAGTCACGATCGCGCAGCGCATCGAACGCGGGCAGATCAAAACGCAGAAATCGATTTCGCGTTCACCGATCGCGGTCGAACGATTGATCAAGCTCGGCGACGACCTCGTGAAAGGTAAGGCAAGCATTCGCGAAACCGTGATGTTTTCCGAGCAAGCCGAACTGACGGGCGAAGAAGACAAGGTTGACGAATATTTGCGCTGGACGCTCGAAGGCATCGAAAATATCAAGCTGAATTATGCCAAAGCGTTGAAGTACTGGAACGAACTGCGCGACGAACAGACCAAATCAAAAGGCAAACCGTCGAAAAAACTGCTTGCCTTAAAACGTCAGACGGCGCGGGCGCGGCTCGAAATTTCGCAGGAGATTAAAAATCTCAATTTGACCGAATACGCCAAACAGGTTTTGATCGGCGCGATTCGCAAGGTTGATGCCGAAATCAAAAAAGCTGACAGAGATATTCGCAAAGCCGAAGAAAGACTCGAAGGCAAGCTATTGCCTGAGGAAAAGAAAGAGCTGACGGCAAAAATCGCCGAAGCGCGTAAAAAGCACGCCGAGATCGAAGAAAAATATTTTCTTCCGACGGTTGAGATCAAACGCTCTCTGCAGTCGATTCTGATCGGCGAAACGCAGACGAATCAGGCGAAACGCGAACTCGTCGAAGCCAACTTGCGCCTCGTCGTTTCGATCGCCAAGAAATACACGAACCGCGGTTTGCAGTTCCTCGATCTGATTCAGGAAGGCAACATCGGTTTGATGAAAGCGGTCGATAAATTCGAATGGCGGCGCGGCTATAAGTTTTCGACTTACGCGACGTGGTGGATCCGTCAGGCAATCACGCGGGCGATCGCCGACCAGGCGCGGACGATTCGCATTCCGGTGCATATGATCGAAACGATCAACAAGCTGATCCGCACTTCGCGGGCGCTTGTGCAGGAGCTCGGACGCGAACCGACGAGCGAAGAGATCGCCAAGAAGATGGACATTCCGGTTTCGAAAGTGCGCAAGGTTTTGAAAATCGCGCAGGAACCGATCAGTTTGGAAACGCCGATCGGCGAAGAAGAAGATTCTCACTTAGGCGATTTTATCGAAGACCGCTCGATCATGAATCCGGCGGAATCGGTGACATTCGGCAATCTTCGAGAAATCACCGACGAAGTTCTCGCAACGCTCACGCCGCGCGAGGAAAAAGTCATCAAGATGCGTTTCGGACTCGGCAATACCGGCTCGGAACACACGCTCGAAGAAGTCGGACAGCATTTCGCCGTGACGCGCGAGCGTATCCGCCAGATCGAAGCGAAAGCCTTGAGAAAACTGCGTCATCCGTCGCGTTCAAGACGTTTGAAAGCGTTCCTCGAAGGTAAAGCATAAATTAGGTTTACGACTCAAAATTTGCGGTTTGCGATTGCTTTTTGCAGTTGCAAACCGCAAAATCTTTTTAAATGGAAATCGCACCGCAAATTTTCTGGATTGTCATTTTATCGATCACGGTCGCAAGCGTGGCATGGACGGTCACGCAGGAAGAGATTTTCCGCGAACCGCGTGAATACTGCGAGAAGAAAAGCGAAGCCTGCCGAAATTTTTTCCAGCGAAAATTTTTCTACGTTTTCACCTGCGAATATTGCTTCAGCCATTGGGTCACGGCTTTGATTTTAATTTTGACGCAATTTCGCCTTTTGATCGACGATTGGCGCGGTTACGTTCTGGCTTTTTTTGTGCTTCCGTGGCTGGCAAATCAATGGATGAGCATTTACCGCCGCCTGCGCGTCGGCATCAAGCACGAAAATTTACAGGCGAAAATTGTTGAAGAAAAACTTGAAAAATAAAGCTTTAGCGATGTTCGAGCTGAATTAAATAAACCGCCGAATCGCCTTCGAATTCGATCTTACTCAGCTTTTTGTCAATATCTTTGGTCGCAGTTTTTTGGATCTTTTCGCTTTCGAGATAATCTTTGAGTTTTTTCTCCAGGTCTTTATCAGAGACTTTTCCGCCATTGGCAAAAGCGTTTTCGCGCGATTTTTCCGCCGTGTCGTTTTTTTCCTTGCTCCAGATCACCCAGAAATTTTCCGTTCCGGCTGTGCCGCTGAATTCGTTCCAGCCGGTCTGATATTTTTGATCGGCGGAAACGTCCGCAAGCCCTGCGTTTTGTTTCGGAGTCGGGAAAATAATATTGAAAACCTTCTCGTTTTTATCATTTAAACCTTCGGCGAAAATATACAAAAAGCCTTTTTCCGAGGGCGTCAGATTCATTATAAACTGGTAGCCGTTTTCAAAAATCTCCTGTCCGCTCGACTCGAAAGGCTCCTGATATTTTTTGCCGTCGCGCATTTTCTGCACCAGAAGCGAATAATCGACATTCCGCGCGGGTTGCGAAGGATTGGTTTTTGCGCCGCCATTGGCAGAGTTTTGACTACTTCCGTTTGCCGCGCCCGAATTTAGTGCCGTGGTTTCGCTTTGATTAGTGTTAGCGATCGTTTTTTCAGCTTTATTGCTGGCAAATTTCCAAATCAGTCCGGCACCCGACGCGCCCAATACGAGCAATAAAATCACACCCAAACCGATCAGCGAAAAATTTTTGGTGTTTGATTGCGGCGCGCTCTCGTGAGTTTCGGAAACAAAATTCGCCGGCTGCTGAAACGTCGGAACGGACGGCGCGTCCTGCCTGATATTGATAATTTGCGGCGCAATTTGCGTCGGCGAGGGCTGATTCGAGGTCGGTTGGTTCGGCGCGGGCGGATATTGAATTGCCGGATTGATAACTTCGGTCGCTTGTGTCGGCACGGAAGCCATCTGCGAAAGTTTTAAGCTCTGCCGAAATTCCGCCGCCGTCTGAAAACGGTGTTCGGGCATTACTTCGAGCGCGCGGTGAATCGCGTTGGCGAGCGCGGGCGAAACTTCGGCGTTCAGAGTTTGAATATTCGGCAATGGATCGGGTTTGTCAGACCAGAGCGCGTGCGCGCGCACCGTCGCCGTTGCCTGCTCGGGCGAAAATCCGGTCAAGAGATGATAAAGCGTCGCGCCGAGCGCATAAATATCGCTGCGCCCGTCGGTTTTGCGTTCGGCAAAATCGCGTAGTTTTTCTTCGTTGAGTGCGGTCAGAAGCAAAAAGGAATTCGGATCAACCCTGAGAACCTGTTCGAGCGGCGCGTAAAAAGGCGTGTAGCCCGTGATGCTCTGCCCGCCGAATTGCAAGGTTTTTTCCGCTTCTTCGGACGCATTCCCTTTTGCCGTGCCGAAATCGAGCAGAAAAATTTTGCCTTTCTGGTCGATCTTGATGTTGTGCGGTTTCACGTCGCGGTGATAGATCGGGAATGAATGCAGATATTCGAGCGCGTCCAAAACGGTGTCGGCAATTTTCAGCACTTCAGCGACCTGAAATTTGCGCTTTTTCAGCAAGCCCTGCGCCAGATCTTCGCCCGAAATATAATCCATGACGATAAAATTTGCGCCTTCTTCCTGAAAACAATTCGTGACCTTCGGCAGATTCGGATGGCTCAAATTGTAAAGCAGATCGGCTTCGACCTTGGAGGTTTTCGCAACCCGTTCGTTATCCGACATGATCTGTTTGATCGCCACGCGGTTGTTTCCCGAAAAGCGCGTGTCTTCCGCCAGATAAACCGCGCCGAAACCGCCGCTCCCGATCTTTTCGCGAATAGTGTAACGCCCGTCAATAATTTTTCCGTTTTCTAACATAAATTTGAATTACGAATTACGAATTTCAAATTACGAATATCAAAGAATTATTTTTTAATTCGTAATTCGTAATTTGAAATTCGTAATTTTTAAGGAACTGCCGACATTCTAAATGGCACGAACAAAGGCAGATCGCCGCTGATCTGGACTTTGTAGATCGTCTGCGGAAGCGGTTCTTCCTGTTCGAGCGCGCGGCTCGAAGTTTGCGAAGCGGCAAGTTCGACATTGGTCATCGCCGCGCCTTCGCCGTCTTCGGCATCATAAATATCGACGGTTGCGCTCCAATCGCTCGACCATTTTTCGAGCTGCGGCACGTCGAGCGCAACCGGCTTGAGCCCGATCTCAAGCGGCAGTTTTTCATTTGTAATCAGCACGACCAATTCTTCGCCCGCGTAATCCCTGCGTTTCGGTTTGATCGTAAAATACGGCACGTTATCGGTTGAGGCGGGAACATCGACCAGGCTTCCCGCGACCACCTGGTTGTCGCCGCCGCGCGTCCTTACGGTCGGGAAAATGATGCTCGCCGCGCCGGTCGTGCCGTCCGTGTAATATTCGCGGTTGATAATGTAGAGATACCCCGAACGCGAAGATTCGATCGTGAAACGCACGCGGTCGCCTGTCTTAAAGCGGGTCGTCGAATTAACCCGTTCCGCCGTCCAGTTTTCGCGTGTGTCGCCGATCCTGACCGAAAAATACGGGACATCGCCGTCGTCCGCCGCGACGGGGCGCAGCCGCCAGAACGTCACGCCGATCTGTTCGCTTTTGATCGCGGCTTTATTCGAGATCTTCGGATTTTTATCGATTCGCGCGGCAACGGTCGTCTGCGTGGTCGGAATTCGTTTGACGAGAGCATATTTGCGCCGATTGTTGGTTAAAACGGCGATATTTTTCTTTTGCTTCGGAGTCGCGTTTTTCGGCAGGGTTATTTTCGCCGAACCGCCGGCGGGTTTCTGCCGCTGATTCTGGAAATCGAGCGACGTAATTTCACGCGTTGCCGTGTCGTCCTGCGCGTGAACACAGACCGCCGCGAGCGATAATATAAACGATAAAAACAAACCTTGGGGGATTGCGCTTCGTGTTTTCATATTCAATTTTTAGATTTGCCGCATTTTTTTCACATATTAATATTTTACGCTGCGGCAGCGATAAACTCTCATCATCCTGCCTTTTCTTTTGAAATACTCATAACGGCATCGTTTCCGCCATTTCTTACCCTTTTTCACTCTATTATTACGAACCGTGTTGTTCGGCACAGGCGTTTTAAAGTCTTCGGATTGAATCATTCTCGGGTTCGGCTTTGGTTTCTTCTTCTGCGCAAAACTCACCGTTGCGAACGCTAACACCAAACCGCATAAAAGGAGAATCTTTAAATATTGATTTTTCATAACACTATTTCCCTCCAGAATTCCTGCTTGATTTCCCTGCAATTTACCCTAAAAACGCAAACGTTTCGCGCCTTTCCTTTGAAAACTTTGCCCTTACGCGTGAAAACTTAGCCTTTCTTTAAACTATTTGGTGCGGGCAACTACCCGAAAGCCGATGTCCAAACCTCTGGAATCGGCACCTTCCCAAACCCGATGGGCAGAGCGAGGAAATATACTGTAACCGAAAAATGCTCCTCCGCGAGCCACACGAACGCTCGGATCGCCGATACTTAGATTTGCTGAACCGTCCGACGGCAAATTTTGATAACTCAATGTGTAAATATCTTGTACCAAC
>DATLOR010000280.1:0-4985 GCA_035536135.1 Pyrinomonadaceae bacterium
GAATTCGCCGTTCAAGCCGTCAACATAACGGTCGCGCGCGACGATTCGATGCACCAAGCCGCCGCGTGAACCGATCGAGATCTGCATTCCGTCCGAGCCGTAAACATCGGTCGAAATCGTTTGGTCGAGCTCCCACGGACGGGTTTCGTGACGGTAAGTTCCGTCGAGCAGCGTTCCGGTCGGACAAACTTCGATGCAGTTTCCGCACTGCGAACAATTGAGCCAGCCGCCGTAAGTTCCGATCACAGTGTTGACACCGCGATTTCCGGCTTCGATCGCGTCTTCGCCCATCCATTCGTCGCAGACGCGTGTACAGCGTTTGCAGACAATGCAGCGCTGCGGGTCGTTGGCAACGATCGGCGACAGATATTTTTCGGGCTGGGCGTTTTTCTTTTCGGTAAAACGCTCTTCGACATCGCCCCAATCGAAAATCACTTCCTGCAATTCACATTCGCCGCCGCGGTCGCAGACCGGACAATCGAGCGGGTGATTTGCCAAAAGGAATTCGCCCATCGAGCGCTGCGCTTTTTCGATCTCCTCAGACTGCGTCGTGACAATCATTCCGTCCGTACAGGTAATCGTGCAGGAAGTTTGCAGTTTCGGCATTTTTTCGATGCGAACCAGACACATCCGGCAGGAAGCCTGCAAAGCGAGGTCTTTGTAGTAACAAAATGACGGAATTCCGAAGCCTTTTTCGTGGCAAACGTCGATCAGACGCGCCCCTTTTTCGACCTCGAAATCCTGTTCGTTAATCGTAACTTTGATAAGTTCTGACATTTTAACTAAATAAAAAACTTAAAATTTATTCTTCCGTCGTTTTTTTCGCGGTTTCTTTCGTGTTCGCGGCATTTTTCTTTTTGTATTGCGGACGAGTTTTGCCGTAGCTTCCTGCAAAAATCTTTCCGCGCCGTGTTCTTTTATCGCCTCTACCCATAATTATTTACCTCTTTATTTTTATTAAGTTCCAAGTTCCATGTTTCAGGTTAAATCTTCCGACTTGGAACTTGGAACCTGAAATATGGAACTAATTTTTAAACATTAGCGGTAATTTCGTTACCGTTGGCTTTATTAAAAAGCCATTTTTTGAAATCTTCGGGAAACCGTTTGATCGCGCTTTGGATCGGCCAGGCTGCGGCGTCGCCGAGCGGACAGAACGATTTTCCTTCGATGTTGTCGCAAATATCGAGCAGCAACTGAGCGTCTTCGGGACGACCTTCGCCGATCGATATGCGGTTGAAAATTTTCACGAGCCAATCCGTGCCTTCGCGGCACGGCGTGCACCAGCCGCACGATTCGTGTTTGTAAAATTCGGTCAGGTTTTTTGTCGATTCCATGACGTCGACCGTTTCGTCCATCACGATAAAGCCGCCCGAACCGACCATCGAGCCGCCTTCGACAAGTCCTTCATAGTCGAGAGTAACATTTTTGCCGATGATCTGTTCGGCGTTCATAATGTAAACCGATGAACCGCCGGGAATGACCGCTTTCAGTTTTTTATCCGAACGAAGCATTCCGCCGCAGTCTTCCATGATGAACTTTTCCATGTCACGATAGCCCATCGGAAGCTCGTAAACCCCCGGTTTTTTGACGTGACCAGAAACCGACCAGAGTTTCGTACCGCCCGATTTTTCCGTGCCCAGATCGCGCCATGCAGTTCCGCCCATTTCGATGATTTGCGGAACGCTCGTCAAAGTTTCGACGTTGTTCACGACCGTCGGGCAGGCATAAACGCCTTCGATCGCCGGAAACGGCGGCTTCATGCGCGGATGTCCGCGGTAACCTTCCAGAGAAGACAAAAGCGCGGTTTCTTCGCCGCAGATATACGCCCCTGCGCCCGTGTGCGTGTAAATCTCGCACGAAAATTTAGAACCTAAAATATTTTTGCCGACGAGGTTCGCGGCACGCGCTTCCTCGATGGCTTTGTCCATAATGTCGATCAGATAATTGTATTCGCCGCGATAATAAATGTAGCAAGTCTCGGAACCGAGCGCGAAAGCCGCGATCAGCATTCCTTCGATCAGCGCATGCGGGTCGCGTTCGAGCAGATAACGGTCTTTGAATGTTCCCGGTTCGGATTCGTCGGCGTTGCAGACAATGTATTTCGGTTTCGGCGATTGACGCGGCACAAAACTCCATTTCATTCCGGTCGGGAATCCTGCGCCGCCGCGCCCGCGCAAAGCGGAAGCCTTGACTTCATTAATAATATCGTCCGCCGACATATCCATCGCCTTTTTCAGCGATTTATATCCGCCGTGTTCCTGATAAACCTTCAGCGTATGCCCATCTTTAATGTGCATCATTTTAAGCTGTAAAGGCTCGCATCCGATTGCTTTGATTTCCATAAACTAATTCAATTGGTAATAGGTCTTTCCTTTTTACCTATTTCAACGTACTTATTGCGTTTGAAAGCATAAAATGTTGTGTAAGACGCATTTGCTGTATTCCTAATTGTGTTGATATTGTAAAATCCCCCTGATTTTTTTGTCCCAATTTCAACAGTAATTGTATATAGTCTTAAAACCAATTCATAGCCGTTTTGTTTTTTTCTAAATAGCCAAAATGAAACAGCATTTCCGTTTATACAATTACTTTCTTTTTTTCGAATATCATCTTTTCCCTTAATCAAGATGTCGGAATAATTATCATCGTTCAAGTTTATTTTAGCTGCTTCAAACCAATTTCTTAAATCTTGCATTTGAGGTTCTGCACCAAAACATCTTTGAACCGCTTTGTCTTTTTTCAAAACATTCAATATTTTCTCTGGAATCCTGATTGGACTTTTTAATTTATCCTCGCCATAAAACGAAGTTTCATAGCTTTGTCCAAATGAAAACAATGAAAAACAAAAAACTAAAACTGCGCAAAGAGTAAAAGTTCGCATTTTCTTAAAACCAATACCAGACCGTGACCACGCCGTCGCCTTTGTCGCACGAATGCGAAATGCCGATTAATCTGTCCTGCCCGATTTGAGACGCGAATTCGGCGGCTTGCTGAAACAAAGTGTCCCAGGTTGCAAACGTTCCGCGAAAAATTTCAAATCTGACTTCCATGGTTACAAAACTTCCGAAACTTTCAGCGTATCCGTGTATTGCACGAATTTGACGATCTTGCCGCCGCGCAGAGTCCAGACGTGCGCGAACGGCACTTTCATGCTTTTGCCCGTCGCGTTGTATTTGCCGCTGTAGTGACCGAGCGCAACGATATTGTCGCCCGCATCGAGAATTTCATCCGGCACGGCGCTGAATCCTTCCCATTCGCCGCCGAGATTCATAAAAACATTTTCGACGATCGCGTTCGCGCCCTTATACGTTCCGCCGTGCGGGAACCCTTCGGCTTCCGTCCATTCGATGTTTTCGTCAAATGTTCCGAGAAGTGCCGGAATATCGCCGGTCGCGAAACATTTATAGCCGTTTTCAATAATTTCTTTATTATTCATTTTTATTTTAGTGAGTCTAAAATCTGATCTACCTTTTCGACCGTCAAATCTTCGTGATAGTCGAAACCGATCTGCATCATCGGCGCCGTTCCGCAGCTTCCGAGACATTCGACCAACGTGACCGTAAATTTGCCGTCTTCCGTGGTTTCGCCCGCGTGAATTCCTAATTTACTGCAAATATGTTCGGTAATTTCGGGCTCGCCCATAATCTTGCACGAGAGCGTTTTGCAGATCTGTATATGATGTCTTCCTACGGGTCGCAGATTAAACATCGAATAGAACGTCGCGGTTTCCCAAACGTCCGTTACTTCCAGATCCAAAAACTTCGCGAGAAAATTGACGCCCGGATTATCAACCCAGCCGCGTTCGCGCTGAACGACCAGAAGAAGCAGCGGGATCAACGCCGAGCGCTTTCGTTCAGGCGGATATTTCGCCAGATGCGCCTGCATTTCCGCGATAACTTCGGGCGAAAACTCCGCTACTTCGTCGGTGTAAACAATTTGATTCGTAAAATCTGTTGCAACTGCTGATGCCATAATCTCTAAAATTTTTTATGGTACAAAATTATAAACAATAATGCCCGTTACTTTGACAGGCTGACCTGAAAGCAAAGTCGGCGAAAAAGTTGATGCCCGCGCCGCCTGAACCGCCGCCGCACGAAGCAGCGGATGCCCGCTGACGGCTGAAGCCGAGATAACATTTCCTTGCTCGTCGATCGTAACCTGAACATTGACCGCACCGCTTGCGCGAACGGCTTTTGCCGCCGCCGGATACGGCGGTTTGACCAAATTTGTCGCCTTGCTGTTGATAACTCCGCCGTTAATGGTCCGGGAAGTGTCCGGAGACATCTGATACCGGTTGGTTTTTACCGAATCCGTGGTGCTTGATTCTTTATTAGCCTCGCCCACGTTATAAAAAGCCGCCTCCGATCTTTTCAAGGGCGGAGCTTTTAAAACGCGACTATATAAATTAACTATTTGCCGAGCGTTTCCCTTAAAAAGTTCGATTGCCCAGGGTTCGCTGTCGGATTCCGAACAATCAAGGCGAAAATCGTCGGCACTGCGCTTGAAGCCGACTTTTGAAACCGTGACGCGATAATTGCCGTCCGGTAACTTTGCAAAATACGGCATTCCGCTCTTAAGCACGGATTTATAAATTTTCTTCGTTTGCTTGTTGTAGGCATTTGCCGCCGCGCCGGTTATTTTAGCTTCGCTGCTGCTTTGTGTCACGTCCAATTTCACCGCGCACGAACTGGTTTGCGCAGAAACCATTGCGGCAAACAAAAACGCGAATAGGAAAGCGGAAAGCATCAAGTTGAACAAAAGCTTTTTCGGCATAATTCTTTAACTAACGGTCAATTTCTCCAAGCACAATATCGAGCGAGCCGATAATCGCGACCACGTCGGCGACCATTTCGCCTTCGCTCATCACGGGCAGAGCCGACAGATTGACAAAACTCGGACCGCGGAAATGAACGCGTTCGGGTTTCGGACCGCCGTTCGATTTCATATAAACGCCGAGCTCGCCCTTCGATGCTTCGATCGCGTGA
>DATLOR010000281.1:0-4646 GCA_035536135.1 Pyrinomonadaceae bacterium
TCGAGATCGGGCGAAAGCTGTGTTTTGTGCGCCCAGACAAATTCGTTGGTCGTCTGGTTTTTCGGCAGATCGAGCGGTTTGATTCCGGTTAGTGCCTCGACCGCGACGAGCCCGAGCGCGTACAGGTCACTGCTGAAATTCGGATTGCCCGCCATCTGTTCCATCGGCATATAGCCGTGCGAACCGATCGTGATGGTTGAAAAAGTCGCGTTGGAACCGGGCGTTCGCGGGGCGGCGGCGTTGACCTGTTTGACCGCGCCGAAATCGATCAAAAATATGTTTCCGTCGGAATTTCGGCGGATCAGATTGGCGGGTTTGATGTCGCGGTGAATTACCTTTTGCGAATGCACGAACGAAAGAATTTCGAGTGTTTGTCCGAGGAATTGAATGATCTCTTTTTGATTATATTTTTTTCCGCCCAAAAATTCGCGGTCAATCGTATGACCTTCGATAAATTCCTGCACGAGAAAAAATTCGCCGCGCTCCTTGAAATGCGCGATCAGCGACGGAATGTTCGGATGTCCGCCGAGCCGGTAGAGAATTTCGGCTTCCTGCTGGAAAAGCCGGTTGGCAAGGTTTAAGGTTTCCGCGTCCGTAATTTGCGGTCTGAGATGTTTGACCACCGATTTCGGGCGCGTCGGTAACTGCAGATCTTCCGCGAGATATGTTAGTCCGAAACCGCCGACCCCGATTTGCTGCAAGATTCTGTAACGTCCGTTGATTGTCAGGTTTTCCATTTGATGTTGGCAAGAAATGGGTTTAAGAGTAAAGCCAAATACATTTTATCAAATGCCAACAGAATTTAACAGATGTTTTTTCTCGGTTAAATAAAAGGAAAACGCGGATAAATTTCCCGCGTTTTCCTTTTATTTGCTTTTATTTAACTATTAATTGTAAATGTCGTACAAATCACCGTTGGAGCTATACCACACTTCATAAATGTTACTCGCTAATTAAACGATCAACGATTTTTCCCTCAAGTATTTAAGCTTGTCGCGGATTTCGGCGGCTTGTTCAAATTTCATATCCTTAGCAGATTGGCGCATATCCTGTTCGAGCTGTGAAATCGTTTCCTTTAACTGTTTCGGCGAATATTCTTCAAAACCGTCGAGATTGAGCGGAACTTTGAAATAATCCGCTTCATACGCCGTCACGAGCGTTGATTCGATCGATTTGATGATCGTCGTCGGCGTGATGCCGTTTTCCGCGTTATATTCTTCCTGAATCTTCCGGCGGCGTTCTGTTTCATCGATCGCCACTTTCATTGATCTTGTAATTTTATCGGCATAAAGAATCGCTTTTCCGTCCGAATTTCGCGCCGCGCGTCCGATGGTTTGAATCAAACTTCTTTCCGAACGCAGAAAACCTTCCTTGTCGGCATCGAGAATCGCGACCAAACTGACTTCGGGCAAATCCAGACCTTCGCGCAGAAGGTTAATCCCGACCAAAACGTCATATTCGCCGCGCCGCAGATCGCGCAAAACCCTGATTCTTTCGAGCGTATCAATGTCCGAATGCAGATAATTGACCTTGACGCCGACTTCCGCGAAATATTCCGAAAGACTTTCCGACATTTTTTTCGTCAGGGTCGTCACCAAAACCCGTTCGTTTCGTTCGGTGCGGATGCGAACTTCATTTAACAGATCGTCGATCTGCCCGCGCACGGGACGCACTTCAACGATCGGGTCAAGCAGTCCGGTCGGACGAATGACCTGTTCGATCACTTCGCCCTCGGTTTGTTCGAGCTCGAAATTTCCGGGCGTCGCCGAAACGTAGATCGTCTGCCCGCGCATCGCTTCGAATTCTTCGAACGAAAGCGGGCGGTTGTCCATCGCGCTCGGCAGACGAAAACCGTATTCAACGAGCGTTCCCTTGCGCGAACGGTCGCCCTTATACATCGCGCCGAGCTGCGGAATCGTCTGGTGCGATTCGTCGATCACGATGATCGAATCTTTCGGCAGATAATGAAGCAGGGTCGGCGGCGGTTCGCCAGGCAATTTGCCCGTCAGATGACGCGAATAATTTTCGACTCCGCGGCAAAATCCCATCTCTTTCATCATTTCCAAATCATACATCGTGCGTTGGTGAAGTCTTTGCGATTCAACGAGTTTGCCTTGTTTGATGAGCTCTTCTTCCCACCAGACGAGCTCTTCCTTGATGGTTTTGATCGCGCGTTTGATCGTCGGTTTCGACATAACATAGTGAGTTTTCGGATAGATCGGCAGGCGCGAATCGTGTTTCTTTTTGACTTCGCCGAGCAGCGGGTCGATCGTATAAATCCCGTCAATTTCGTCGCCCCAAAACTCGATGCGATACGCTTCGTCCTGATACGACGGGTAAATTTCGACAACATCGCCGCGGACACGGAAATTTCCGCGTTCGAATTCGACATTCGTTCGTTCATACTGCAATTCAACGAGTTTTTGAAGCAATTCCTCGCGCTTCATTTTCTGTCCGGGCTCAAGAAAAACGAGCATTCCGAAATATGCGTCCGGGTCGCCCAAGCCATAAATACACGAAACACTGGCGACGACGATGACATCGCGCCGCTCAAAAAGTGCGCGGGTTGCACTCAAACGCAGACGGTCGATTTCTTCGTTGATCGTCGCTTCTTTTTCGATGTATAGATCGGAAGCCGGAACGTAAGCTTCGGGCTGATAATAATCGTAATATGAAACGAAATATTCGACCGCATTTTCGGGGAAAAATGTTTTGAATTCCTGATAAAGCTGGGCGGCAAGCGTTTTGTTATGCGCGAGAACGAGCGTCGGACGCTGAACTCTTTCGATCACGTTGGCAATTGAAAAAGTTTTGCCCGAGCCGGTAATGCCAAGCAAAACCTGATTTTTTGTGCCGCTGTTTAGTCCGTTGACCATCTGGTCGATGGCTTCGGGTTGGTCGCCTTTCGGCTGATTTTCGGAAACGAGTTTAAACTGCATTTTAAAACAAATAAGGTTACGAAGTATTTCTTTTATTTTACTTCGTAACCTGTCTGTTTGTCATTCGTGAATTTTAGTTTCACGCAGGAATCAAATCAAAGTTTTGAATTGATTCGTCGATCTTGTCCTTGAGCTCTTTGGAAAGTGTTGTTTTTTCAAGAAGTTCGTAAAGAGCCGAAAGCGTTTCATCGTCTTTCGTCAACCCGATGACGTGCACCAGAGCGAGTTTGACATTGCTGTCGTGGTGAGTTTCGACGGCTTTGAAAATCTCTTCGGTTTCGCCGGCGCGAATCATCAAAGACAAAAGCGCGACTGCTTCGTAGGCGATTTTCTGATCCTGATGAACCAGACGGTCAAAAGAACGCTTCAGCAGATCGGCTTCTTTTGCCGAAAGTGCCGCTTGCCGCATCCGAAATTCATCGCCGGTTTCGGCAATTCGTGTCCAGGCATCGGCACGGTCAAAGCTCAGACGGAAAAGTCCGCGCGCCGCCGCCGCCCGCACTTCACGCGTCGGATCGGCGCAGCACAGCAAAATCGTTTCAAAAACCGATTCGTGGTCAAAATCCGCAAGCACGGCAACCGCTTTCGAGCGCAGGTTCGATGAAAGATCATACAGTGCAACCTGCGAGAGAGCCTCGACCGAATTGCGCGTTTTGAAGCGCGTCAAAATTCTGACCGCCAAATCGCGGATCTCTTCATCTTCTTCAAATTCGTCGTGAGTTTGCTCAATCGCGCTCATCAAAGCGTCATCGTTTGAGATCGTTAAAGGCGAAAACGGTCTGGCTAATTCGAGCTTATGAAACTTGAAAATCGGGAGCTGATTAAATTGCAAAGTTTGAAGTTTTTCCTTAAATTCCTTCTCGGAAAATTCTAAATTGTTATCCTCAGACGCCGTTTTGCGATTAAAAATGGTGCCGGTTTTGGGTAAATTTTCGGCGAGGTCTTTCTTTTCCGAATTCTTCGGAGATTTTCCGACGGTTTTTTTATGACGGCGATACCATTCCATTTCTTTGTCCGCATCAACGGAATTCGCATCCCAGGAATGATCGTCAGACATTATTTTTTCCTTCTTGGACAGACCGGAACTTGCTTCCTTTTCCGCTTTTTTGGTTTTCAAAACCCAAAAGATTGCCGCGATCAACCCGACTGCGAGAAGTATTAATATCGGCATTTGCCAGCCGAAATCTTCGGTCGGCTGCTGCGCGGGCGGCACTCTGATTTGCGGCTGCGCCGAGATTTGCAGCGCGGTAAATAAGATCAGCGAGAATAAACTTGTAATTTTGACGGCGGATTGCCTGAATCTGAAAGAAATATTGTGTTGAAAATTCATGGTCTTACTCGTTTTAGAAATAATTTGAAAGGTTTAGGCGGAGCGCGAAAAATGGGAAGCATATTTCGTTGCGACAAAATACGCCGGAGTTATTATGCCTTTTTTTTTTGAAATTGTCATCTTTTTTTTAACCCTGTTAAATATTTTTATTTTTTTTACGGCACGACTTTAATTTTTATTCTGAAACCTTTACATATTTCGACTTTCCTAATAAAGTTAGTTTGTCCAACGAATTCAAAAATTTTAAACTTAAAAAGATGTCGGCTGTAGGAAAAACGGTTTCGGAAACCAGCGTTCAGGGTTTAAATCTTCTTCATCGCGGAAAAGTGCGCGATGTTTACGAGATAAACGAGCAGCAGCTTTTACTTGTGGCGACC
>DATLOR010000282.1:0-11001 GCA_035536135.1 Pyrinomonadaceae bacterium
AAAGGCACAGGGATTTTTAAATTTTCTCTGTGCCTTTTTGTCTCTGTGATAAAATAAATTAATATGAACAATCTAGCGACACTTTTGCAAGCGGCGAGCTTTGCCGCGAAAAAACATCGTTATCAAAAACGCAAGGGCGACGATGCCGAGCCGTATGTCAATCATCCTTTGGAAGTTGCGAATCTGCTGGCAAATGTCGGCAAAGTCGAGGATTTCGATATTCTGATCGCCGCGATTCTGCACGATACGGTCGAAGATACGGAAACTTCTCCGGCAGAATTGACCGAACTTTTCGGCGCAACGGTTTGCGGCTACGTGCTCGAAGTGACGGATGATAAATCTCTGCCGAAAGAAGAACGAAAACTTAAACAGATCGAACACGCGCCGCATATTTCCGAGGGCGCAAAACAAGTCAAGCTCGCCGATAAGATCAGCAATATCACGGATGTCACCAACAATCCGCCCGCGGGTTGGTCAAAGGAAAGAAAAATCGAATATATCAACTGGGGCGAAAAAGTCGTCGCCGGACTGCGCGGCGTGAACGCGGATTTAGAAGATCATTTCGACGAAATCGTTCGTCAAGGACGCGCAAAATTCGAGTAAATATTCAGTGTTACACATTTAGATGCGCGAAGCGTTTGAGCCGTTACCCTGAACTTCGTCTAAAAATCAAACCTTACGCCGAGTTGGAATTCGCGGTTGTAGCTTGAATTGAAAGTAAACGACGGCGAACCGGAAATAAACTGGCGCGGCGTGCCGAAGTTCGAAGCCGGAAGCCCTAAACGAATCGGCAAAGGCGTTCCCGAAACCGTTCCGGCATTGCTGAAGGCATACAGCGTGTTATTCACGAGCTGCACGTTTGCGCGGTTGAAAATATTAAATCCTTCCGCAAAAAGCGACAAACGATAGCGCTCGCCGAACCGGATAATTCTGCCGACGCGCATATCAACGATATACGAAGCCGGAGTCGAATACTGGTTGCGACGCGTTCCTGGAACGCGGTCGGTCGAAGTGATGCCGTCGGCGTTCGGATCGCCCGAAACGAGTGCCGAATACGCAAGTCCCGATTGCGCCGTGAAAATTCCGGTAAAAATATAATCGCTCAAAAGCGCGCGAACGACCTTATTATCGCTGTATTTGAAGGTTCCCGTTTCATAAACCGGGCTGAAAATAAAGCGATGGCGCACGTCCAGATCGGAACGCCCGTATTCGCCCGAAAGGTCGAATTGGTTTTCGGCGATCTTCGCATCGTCGCCGCCGCCCGGAACGACCGAAGTCTGGTCGGGTTTATCGTCCTTTGCCTTCGATAAAGTGTAGCTCGTATTAAACTGCCAGCGTTTGGCAAAACGGCGGTTGAGCTCGAACGTCAAGCCTTGATAGAACGACTTGGCGGTGCTTTCAAACAGCGAAATGCGCTGAAACGCCGGAATCGGTCGCGCCGCCGGAAATCGCAGAAACGTAAAAGTTTCACCCGTCGCAGTCGTTCCGTTATAAACCGGAATCGCCGTCGCAACCGGGGCGCTCAAGTTAGCATTGCGCGTTCTGGACAAATCTTTCCCGCGAAACATCGTATATTGGACTGAAAATGTCGTGTTCGCAAAGATTTCGCGTTCAAACTGCAAACGCGCCTGATGCGTGAACGGCTGTTTGTAGTTTTTATCGAACAGGTATAGATTCGGCGTAACTGCCGCCACACTGGTCGGAATGCTCGTAAAAACATTCGGGTAGGTCGGGCAGGTACCCGCCGGTGCGGTCGTGCAGTTGATATCGATCGCGACCACCTGAATACCGTTTTGCGAATGCGCCGTGCCGGTCATGATCGCCGTCGTGCGGGCGAAAAATATTCCGTAGCCGCCGCGCAAAACCGTTTTTTCATTGAAGGCGTAACTGACACCCAAACGCGGTGCAAAGTTGTTTTTGTCCTTCGGCTGAAAGCCTGTGTCGAATCCGGCGGCAAGCAGCGCCGCGTTCGGATTCTGGATCGGCGGTTTGGCGATCGTTTGATAATCGTAGCGCAAACCGAGATTTAAAGTAACTTTCGGCGCAACCCGCCAATCGTCCTGCACGAAAAATCCGTATTCGCGGTTGTTCGGTTTAGTCGTGCCGCCCGTCGTTCCCGCGCCGGCAAAGCTCTGACGGTAACGCGAAGGGGTGTTCGTTGATAAAGTTGCGTAACTGGTGAATGTATAAGAACCGCTGAAAAGTCCGGGGAAAAAATTGAAAATCTGGTCGAACAATAAATCCGCGCCGTATTTGATCGTGTGATTTCCCGTCAGGAAAGTCTGGTTATTGATAAATTGATAGCGTGTGATCGTCGTTTCGCGCGGGCTGAAATTGTTGCGTCCGAAACTGAAAGTTCCGTCGTTGATGCCGCCCGCGTTTGCCGTCACCGAAACTTCCGGCGTGTCCGAATTTGCCAAGCCCGGTTCCCGGTCGCGTGAAAACTGAAAGCGGAATTCGTTGATCCAGTTCGGCGTGATCGTATGCGTCCACTGCGTTGTCAACGCGGAAGTTTTGACGTTGCTGTTGCCGGTGTGTTCTTCCGCCGACAACGTGCCGGAGTTTTCGAGATTCGTTCCCGTAAAGTTTTGCTGGTTAAAGCGCACCCAAACCTGATTTTTTTCGTTGATGTTGAAATCGACCTTGCCCAAAAACGTATCCTGCTTGCGGTCGATGTTGTATGAAGCTACTTTTGGTCCGAGCAAAGCCTGCACATTTGCCGGAGCGAACGGCAGCGAACGCAGCACGACCGGATTCGGCAGATTCGAGCGCTGCCCTTCATAGGCGGCAAAGAAAAATACTTTGTCTTTGCGGATCGGTCCGCCGAATGTTCCGCCGAATTGGTTGATCTGTCCGGCGGGACGCGCGCGTCCGGCGGCGACGAGCACAGGACTTCGCGCATTGAGCGATTCGTCGCGGAAATATTCGAACGCGCTTCCCGTGAAACGGTTCGTTCCCGATTTGGTAACGACGTTGATCACCGCCCCGGCGGCGCGACCGAATTCAGCCGAGAAACCGTTCTGGTTGACCTGGAATTCTTTGACCGTGTCGATCGAAAACTGCGACGGAGCGCGTCCCGAACCGATTCTGCCGGAAGATTGTCCGAAAAATGTGTTGTCCGAGCTGGTGCCGTCGATCTGGATGCTGTTGAGCGTTCCTTTTTGCCCGCCGACCGCGAGATCGCCGGCGCGGGTCGGGTCGCGGACGATTCCGGGCGTTAATGTTGCAAAGTCTAAAAAGTTGCGTCCGTTCGTCGGCAGATTGATCACGCGGCGTTCGTCAACCGTCGAAGAGATCGAGGTGCGCGAGGTTTCAACGGTCGCGCCTTCGGCTTGCACGTCAACCACGGTCGTGCCGGTGCCGACGCTCAGAGTTATTTCGAGCACCGTTTTGCCGCCGACCGAAACCGTCACGTTGTCATAAGTTGCGGGCTGAAAACCCGACGCTTTGGCTTCGACCTTATAATTGCCCGGCGGCAGGAGCACGAAAACAAAATTGCCTTCGCCGTCCGCCATTCCGGTTTTGCCGAACCCCGTGTCTTTATTGGTCGCCGACACGTTGACGTTTGGCACGACCGCGCCGTTCGGGTCGAGCACACGACCTTCGATATTGCCTGTTGTCGCCTGCGATTGCGCAAACGCGCTTGCCGCAAACAGTATAATTCCGATTAAAAACGGTAAAATTTTCCGCATAAATATTTAAAATCCTCAATTAGTAATTAAAAATCTGTTAAAATCCGCAGCCCTTGTTCGATAGGTTTTTTTGAATTATTCGGGGAATCAATAGAAATAATATGACAGGTTCAAGCGGCGGGCAAGGCGCGGGATAAGTGTAAGCGGTTAAATAGATATTAAATGATTCTACGCCCTCGGCTTCTAGTTTTTACTCTCGCCTAAATCGCCTTCGATCCACGTTTCGCCGTCCGCGTAAACTTCTTTTTTCCAGATCGGAACGGTGCGTTTCAATTCTTTGATGAGCCATTCGCAGGCTTCGAACGCGGCGCGGCGATGCGCTGAAGCAACGGAAATAACAACGCTCGTTTCGCCGATTTCGAGCCGTCCGAGACGATGCACGATGCCGATATTTTCGATCTCAAATTCCGCGTGCGCCCGCGCGACGAGTTTTTCCAACTCCTTCAAAGCCATCGGTTCATACGCTTCATAAACGAGATATTCGGTTTCGCGCCCCTTTGTAAATTGGCGCACAAACCCGTCGAGCGTGACGATCGCGCCGCAGCTCGCGGGCACCACGCGCCGCGCAATCGCACCGACATCGAGCGGTTCATTGGTAATCTCAAAAAAATCTTTTCGCTTTTCGTCCATTATTGAATTCCTTCACACCTCAGAGATTCTGCTTTCGCTAATATAAAAATCAATATTAGCGAAAGCAGTTCGCGTAAAGCACGCTCACAACTAGATTTCAATCAGCAAAGACTTTATTTTAACTCGAACTAATTTGATAAATATTCAATGACAAATGAATCAGCCGCCCGAAACTGCCGTAAAAACGGCTAGTTCGTCGCCGTCGCCGATCGTTTCATCGCCGCTCGCGTATTCCTGATTGATTGCGAAAAGCAGTTTATGATTTGATAATCGCGGAAATTTATTGACGATTTCGCCAAAAGCATCCGAGGCTTTCGCGTTGTCGGAAAATTCGAGATCGATTTCCCGCATCCCGACTTCATCCGCCGTCGCGCCGAAGAATAAAACTGAAACTTTCATAAAACTAATCCTTCCGCAATTCGCGCTTGAGAATCTTGCCCGTCGCGCCGACCGGAAGCGCGTCGCAAAATTCGACGAGGCGCGGGTATTTGTTCTTCGCGATCTGCGTTTCGCACCACGCGAGAAATTCTTCTTCCGTCAGTTCCGCTCCCGGTTTCAGCACGACATAAGCTTTTACTTCCTCGCCCATTTTATCGTGCGGAACGCCGATCACGGCAACCAAGGAAACGTGTTCATGCGTCATGATCACTTCTTCCAATTCACGCGGATAGACGTTGTAGCCGCCGCGCAGGATCATATCTTTTTTGCGGTCAACGATCGAAAGATAGCCGTCTTCGTCCATCACGCCGATGTCGCCCGTATGAAACCAGCCGTTGCGCAAGGCTTCGGCGGTCGCTTCGGGGCGTTTGTAATAACCCTTCATCACGTTCGAGCCGCGAATCACGATTTCGCCGCGCTCGCCCTGCGGAACTTCGTTGTCGTCCGCGTCAACGCATTTCAGTTCGACGCCGAAGATCGGCAAACCGACCGTGCCGGGTTTTGACGGACGCGCAAATTGGTTAAACGAAGCGAGCGGCGACGTTTCCGATAAGCCGTAGCCCTCGAGCACGCGCACTTTGAATTTTTCCTCGAACGCCTTCATCACTTCGACCGGCATCGGCGCGCCGCCCGATGAAACGACTTTGAGAGTATCGGCAATATGCGAAACATCGATATTGTTTTCTTCGACGTAGCGCAAAAGTGCCCAGTACATCGTCGGCACGCCCGTCCAGAAATTCACTTTTTCTTTCGCCATCGCTTCGAGCGTCGCCTGCGGCTCGAATTTCGGAAGCAGCACGACGCGGGTTCCGCCGTACAGATTCGTGTTCATCTGGCACGTCTGCCCGGTCGTGTGAAAAAGCGGCAGAGTGATCAGACAGGTCGTCTGTTCGCCGCTCGTGAAATCGAGCATCGGCAGATGAATTCCGTGCGTCGTCGTGACGTTCGTCATCAGATTCAGATGCGTCAGTTCCGCACCTTTCGGCTGTCCGGTCGTGCCCGACGTGTAAAGAATCGCGCAGGTATCGTCGGCAGCCGTCGGATAAGTCGCAAAAGTTTCCGGTTTGTCGTAAGTGATCTGCGTCAGGGTTTTATGTTCGGGAAACGGGCTCGGCGCCATCAGATCAGCCGTCATCACGATCAGATTTTCGCAGCTGTCGACCTGATCGAAACCTTCTTTGACGAGCTGACCGAGCGGAAATTCCGAAGTGCCTTCGAACGTAAACACGGCTTTTGCGTCGGAATCCTTCAGATGATACGCAAATTCGCGCGGTTTGAACAAAATGCAGAGCGGCACTACGACTGCGCCCGCCTTCATAATTGCGTAATAAACGACGGGGAAAAACGGCAGATTCGGGCACGCCAGACCGACTTTATCGCCGTGTCCGATGCCCATTTCCGTAAGCGCGTTCGCGACGCGGTTGGAAAGCGCGTTCAATTGTCCGAACGTCAGCCGCGTGTCGCGCCAGACGATCGCCTCGCGGTCAGGCGTGAGCCGTGCGTGATGTTCGATGATCGAAGCCAGATTTAAAGTAGTTGCACTTTGCATTTTCACTATAGTCGCTGAATTAAAACTTTGAATATGAATGTTGAAATTATCAACAGCCTTCATTGTGGCAATAAATCAGGTAAATTCTCAAGAGTATGATGACCGGCACGGCAACCGCCGCCGCGATTGCGATCTTCACACCGGTCGAAAGCCCCGGACGATTCACTTTTTTGACCTGGGCGTAGTCGATTTTGGTTGTCGCGCCCGTTTTTTTGTCGGTCACAGTAAAGGAATCGTCATCGATCGCGCTGATGTAGCCTTTCAGATCGGTTTGGTTTTGGTTTCGGAACTCAACTTTCACTTTGGATTTTGCGCCCGTTCCGAATTTAGCAACTTTGGTCTTGATCTTCGCGGTCAATTTCGCACTTTTAGCGTCCTCCCGCGTCTGAGCAAACAACAATCCGCCGCCCGCCAGATTGAACATCAGGACGATTAATGATCCGACTAAATATTTTTTGAACATAGAGTTTCCTTTTTCTATTGTTGGTAAAAATTAACGGAAATTTTCGCGTCTTTCAGTCATTGAAAGCGTCTCCTTCGAGAAATTCATATTAAATTGCGCCAAATTTTGCGCCGCCAGTTTTGGTTGCTCCGCGTCCGTATAACTCAATATACCTTTGTTTTGCAAATCTTGCCAAATCTGCAAACTTTGCGCGTAGAAAGCTTTTGCCTCATCGCGGTCAGACGGGTTCAAGCCTTTCCGGAGCGCGCCTCCGGTTTGTTCGAGGGCTTCGGCAAAATCACGGCGGAACAAGGCATTTTCCGGATCCTGTGCCAGTCCTTTCTGAAAAAAGACGAGCGATTCGCGCAAGTGTCTTAAACCTTCCGGCTCTTTTTTGAGCAGGATCAAGGCTTGTCCGAGAACTGAGTGAATCCGCGCCAGATCTTCGAGCGTTTCGCCTTTCTGCGAATCGACGGCAAAAATCTTCCCGCTTATTTCAAGTGAATCGCGCAAATGCGGCAAGGCTTTTTCCGCCCTGCTCTGGCGCACCCAAAATTGTCCCAAGGCGAGGTGCGTAAACGAAGTATTGCGCTGGTACCCGACATCTTCGGGACTCATTTTCAACAAATTTTCGATCAGACCGAACGCGGTTTGCAGGCTTTCAAGTGCCGCTTTCTTGTTGCCCGTGCGTTCCAGAACCGTCGAAAGATTGCGATTATACGCCCATAATTCATACTGAAAGCGCGTGTCGTTCGGGTGCATTGCCGATTGTTCGGAAACAATTTGATAATCGGCGCGGAGCAGTTCGAGCGAATTTTGATAATCGCCCAGATAGATCAGACTTTTGCATTCGTCAAAATGCAGAACGGCAAACATTCGCTCGAAATCATCGTTTATTTTCCCGAGCCTGACGAGTTCCTCGCCCAAAACCCGCGACTTGCGGCTGAGTTCCAATGCTTCTTGCGCTCTGCCCATCATCATCAAAATCGTCGCCAGACTGCCTTCAACTTCCCGCAGCATATTTTTGTGTTCGAAGACTTCGGGTTCATCGGCGGCAACCGCTTCGAGGATCGTCATCGATTTTTGTAAAAGCACCAACGCGCCGCTCGTGTCGCCGCGCACTTTTTGGACGTTCGACTGCAGCGCGTAGCCTTTCGCCAACTGCTTGCGGTAGGCGATGTTCTTCGAATCGGCGGCAAGCAGTTTTTGATAGATGGCGATGCCTTTATTGGTGTTCCGCTCGACATCGGCGAGATTAATATTCGGCAGCTCGCTCAGATTGTAATAGCCCTGCGCGAGCTCGTCCTCCAACCCCGGATTGCCGTCCGATTCTGCCGCGAGCGTGTCGAGCTGTTCGACGGCGCGCGTCAACAGCAGCTGACGCGCCGCCAGACTTCCGGGCAAATTCAAGATCGCGTCGTGCAGCTCGATCGCAAACGAACTTGAAAGTTTCCGCAGATTTTCGGCGCGGCGTTCGGCTTTCGCGCGTTCCCGCTCGGCAATTTTTGCCTGCCGCGAAACGAGCAGAATTCCGCCGACCAGCAGTAAAAAAATCGTCGTCAAAGCCGTTACGCCAACGCGATTGCGCTTCAGGAATTTGCCGGTGCGGTAGCCGAAGGTATCTTTTCGCGCCGAGATCGGCAAGCCTTCGAGATACCGCCGTAAATCTTCCGACAGATTTTCCGCCGAACCGTAGCGCCGCGCCGGATCTTCGTGCGAAGCAGTCAGCAAAATCGCCTGTAAATCACCCGCCGGCTTTTTCTCCCTGCCGGTTTCGCCTGAGTTTTTCCGCTCTAAAATCTTCCACAGGATCAAGCCTAAACTGTAAACGTCGGTTGCCGTCGAAACGGTTTCACCCCGGATTTGTTCGGGCGAGGCGTAAGCCGGAGTCAGAATTTGCTGGTGCGTTTGCGTTTCGCCCGCATCGCCGGCAGTGAGCAGTTTGGCGATGCCGAAATCGAGCAATTTCGGCGTGCCGTCCGCCGTTACCAGAATATTCGAAGGTTTCAGATCGCGGTGAACGACGAGCTTTTGGTGCGCGAACGAAACGGCGGCACAGATTTTGCGAAAAAGCTCGAGTTTTTCTTTTTCTGTCAGATTGTTGTTTTCGCAATATTCGTCGAGCGCCGCGCCTTCGACATATTCCATCGCGAAAAAGGGCGTGCCGTCGGCGGTCGTTCCGCCGTCCGAAAGGCGGGCGATAAACGGGTGATTGAGGGCGGCGAGGATTTCGCGTTCGCGGGCAAAGCGTTCAAGAATCGCATCGGAATCCATTCCCCGTTTGATAATTTTGAGTGCCGCCTGCTGGTGATGAAAATCCTCTCTTTCGGCAAGAAAAACCACACCCATTCCGCCGCGTCCGATTTCCTTTTTGATCCGGTATTTATCGATCTTTTGACCAATCAGCCGGTTGCTGTTTTGATATGAATCCTGAACGACCTGGACGGCGGAAACTTCGTTCAGAAAGTTTTCGGCTTCGCCGTGCGCTTCTAAAAGCGATTCGACCTCGCCGCGGACATTCGCATCCCCCGCACAGTTTTCATCAAGAAAAGCGGCACGTTCGAAGGGCGCAAGATCCAATGCAAGCGAGAAAATTTCTTTAACTTTTTCGTAATCGGAAGAAGCGATTTCCGGCGAAAAATTTTTGTTGACAGCCATTTTTGAGATTTTTACCTGAAAAGAATATGAAAAAACAAGCGATAAGACAAGTAAAATTCGTTCCGGCGGTTATTTCTTTAATTCCCGGTAAAGCCACGAGCGCGCCATTTCCCATTCGCGCTTGACGGTCGAAACGGAAACTCCCAAAACTTCCGCCGTTTCCTCATTCGTCAGACCGCCGAAAAATTTCAGCTCGACGATTTCCGCCTGTTTTTTATCACGCCGGATAAGTTTTTCCAATGCTTCATTGAGCGCGAGAATTTCGATATCCTGGGTTTGAAAAAAACTCACGGCATCGTTCAGTGCGAGCACGGTTTCGCCGCCGCCGCGTTTTTCGGCGTTGTGCGCAATCGCGTGATTGACCAGTATCTGCCGCATCGAACGCGCCGCGATGCCGAAAAAATGCGCGCGGTTCTGCCACGAAATTTCCGCTTTGCCGCCGATCAGGCGCAAGTAAGCCTCGTGCACGAGCGCGGTCGGCTGCAAAGTGTGATTGGCGCGAAATTCGTGGCGGAAAAGTGCGCCGGCAATTTCGCGCAACTCGTGATAGACAAAGGGAAACAGCTTTTCCAGAGCCTCTGCGTCGCCTTGTTGAAGAAGTTTTGTGATTTCGACGGATTTTTCCATTCCTGATGGTAGAGATACGCCTATTTTATAATCGTTTCCCGCTTTTGTCGAAAAATTTTGAGCCTCTTCGGCAATATTTTCTGCAAGTAGAAGCATAAGGCAATTTTTCTAAAGTATCTGAAAACAAAATATGAAAAAACAATCTCAGATGATTAATCTTTTACTTGATCTTCGCAATTTTATTCGGAATGGCTTTCAAATGCACCGGGGACGATCCGCCCGAAACAATCCCGTCTGCGACCGATGCTCAATCGCGCAGTCGCGTTGAAATGCCGTCGCTGGCAGGCTCGAAATGGACTCTCCGGTCGATTACCGAGAAGGGCGTTACTGAAGAAGTCTACAGCACACAGCCGACGCTCGATTTTTATCGCAACGGCAAATGGTTTATGAATCGCTACCCGAGCGGCTTTCAGAGCGGCACATACAAAACCGGCGGAAGCCGTCTGACGATGCATATCGATGACGGCACGGTAATGGGCAGTTTCACGCTCGAATGGGATTCTGCTGCGAAGATTCTGGAAATGGACAACGGCAAAAACGTCTGGCGGCTGGAATACGATGGCTTCAGCGAATAATCCGGTACAACATCGAGACAATTTTTAACGAAAAGGAGACGAAAAATGAAAAGAAGTGCAATTTTTTTACCGGCAATTTTAATGATTTTTTTCTTCGTGACGGGGGCTTCCGCGCAAACTGCGGCGACAAAACGCCTTGACGTCGCGGTGAACGGCTTTGAACTGAACGAAGCTGCGGCAAAAGACGCGCTCGACGCCGGCGCGGACATCAACTGGCAAAACGACGCGATGAGCGGCGAAACAATGCTGATTACGGCAATTAAAGGTTTCAAAGACGCCAAAGTCATCAAATTTCTGGTCGAAAACGGTGCCGACCCGAATATTAAAGACGATAGCGGTAAAACGGCTCTTGAATGGGCGCGGCAATACAACATCGGGCGCGACCGCAAC
>DATLOR010000283.1:0-6354 GCA_035536135.1 Pyrinomonadaceae bacterium
TAATTCGCCGGGCTCGCCGTGTTGCCGAATGCGCTGTTTGTGCGGAAGAAATAGAGCGCCCCGGTCGATTGCCCGATGCCGAACCGCTGTCCCGACGCGTTCGCTTCCCAACCGATCGCCGAGCCGTTCTGCAAATTCATCGAAGCGGTCCAGCCGTTGATCGTCCAGACGGGACCGCCGCTCAAGGTCAAACGCGTGGCGGGCGTCGTTGTGCCGACGCCGACGTTGCCGAGAGTGTTGATGCTGATGCCGTTCTGATTGGGCGGAATGCCCCTTCCCGCCCCGACGAGTAATTTAAGCGTCGAGTCGTCGAATCTGATGTCAGCCCGATTGAGGTTGGCGATCGTCATTCCGGTTTCCGTATTCGGCGAGCCGAACTGAATATTCCCGCCGCTGCCGGTGGTTCTGATTAATGTGTCGCCGTTGACGTCGAGCCGGGTGGTCGGCGTGACGCCGACTCCGACATTGCCGTTTGTGTCGATCATCAGGCGCGACTGACCGTTATTAGTGAAAAACTGGAGCGGATGATTTGAGCGCGTGCCGAACCAGCCGCTGTTGGCGGCGATAAAAGTGCCGACCGTGACCGTTCCGTTGGTCTGCGTAAAGCCGTATTCGTTGCCGGTTTGAACCTGCACTCTCGACTGCGGCGTGAGCGTTCCGATTCCGAGATTGCCGCCGATAAAACCATTGCCGGAGATGTTGAAATTCGCCGTCTGCAAATTCGTATCGTTTTTGATGAACGAATTGCCGACGCTCGTCGTCGTGACGTAGGCGCTCGCGTCGATGCCGCCGAGCTTTTGAGCGTCGAGCGAAGTGTCGGCGGTCTGCGCGTTTTTCGCCTGGATCGCGTAGGGCGCCGAGAGAATCTGTGTGCGCGGGCTGAGCACGGTGAAAGCCGCCGTACTGCCTGCCGGGCGAACGCTGATTTCCAAAAATCGCGCCGCGCCGCCGCTGAACGGAGCGGCGCCGAAATCGAGTGTGGTCGCAAAGACGCCGTTAATGACCGTGACCGCCGGCGCGCTGAACGTCGTACCGACCTGCGTTCCGCTGCTCAATGCGTCGAACAATTTGAACTGAAATTCAAAATTTCCGTTCGCCGCCGCGCCGCCGTTATTTAAGCGTCCCTGATAACTAAAGGCGGTCGTTTGCGCCGGGATCGAAACGGCGAACAAGAAAGTTAGAGACAGCCAAGAGACAATAAGACCAAATCGTTTTTTCATATTCTTCTCCAGTAATTTTTATGAACAGACAACAAGCGTTAGAAACATCACGCCCAAACAGTCGAAACTCAAAATCCTCGTTCGTGCGCTGGCTGCGTTAGTCGTCAAACAGCTAAATGACAAAACAATAAACTGTAGACCGAAGTAATATATTTTGTGGTCAGAGACGTTTTTTTATTCGAAAAACGCGCGAAACCACCCATAATTTTTACGGCTTGAAGTCAAAGTTAATTTGTTTTATAACAGAACTCGCACGACGATATAACTACTCGTTTGAGTAGGTTGCCGCAAAATTATCTTGAAAGGCGTTTAGACGATTCGCTCACGCAGAGCTTTGGCGACCGCTTCGGTTTTCGAATGAACCTGGAGTTTTTCGTAGATGTTTTTCAGGTGAAACGACACGGTGTGAAAAGAAATATTCATTTCGCGGGCGGCGGTCTTTTTGTGATGACCTTCGATGAGCAGTTTTAATAATTCGGTTTCTTGGGGCGTGAGGCGATATTCGGCTTCTCTCGGCGGGCGAAACGTGCGGAACAAATTAACGACTCGCGCGGCAATCGTCGGCGACATCGGCGAGCCGCCGTTGACGGCTTCGGAAAGTGCTTCGAGCAATCTGGCGGGCGGCGTGTTTTTGAGCAGATAACCGTTCGCGCCGTTACACAGTGCATCGAAAATTTCGCGGTCGTTATCGTAAATCGTTAATGCGATAATCGGTATTTCCGGAAAGATCACGCGCAAATGCTCGATGCCTTCCGTGCCGCTCATTTTCGGTAGCCCCAGATCGGTCAAAATCACGTCCGGTTTGTCTTTTTCGATTCTGACAAGCGCGGTTTCCATCATTCCGTAGCTTGCCACGCACGCAAAACCCGCCGTGCCGTTGATCAGCGCGGTCAAGCTTTCGCGAATGTCGCGCAGGTCTTCGATCAAGACGACGCGCAAAATTTGGTTGTGAATTTTTAAATTTTCGATCACAGAATCACCCGGAAATTAAATTTACTCGAATTTCGACTCGTCCGGTTTTCAACGCCGGGAATGTTGCCGCAAGGACGGCGCGACAACATTTACGTCACTGCGGAACGGATTGTTTCGTCAGCTGCCCGGACGAAATTTTCCAGCCGTCCGATTTTTTCGTAACGACCATCAGAAAGGCGCGGTCGATACCCGAAATCAGTTTCCCATCTTCGTCGAGAAAACCGAAATGAAAAAAACTACTGCCGCATCACGACGCAACTTTTGAACTTTTATCATGCCTGTTTGCCTTACCGTCGTCGTTTTTGCCCGGCTCGTGTGAGCCGAGCCGATGTCCTTGACGATGTTGTCGCGCCCTTCAATCCGTGTCTCCGCGACCGGAACCCAAACCGCATCGTCGGCGAAAAGGCGATTAAACAGCTTCATATCGTGCGAGTTCCACGCTTTGATGAATTGATCTGCCATATCTGCGGGAGTTTTGCTTTGGGCGAAACCGCCGACGGCGAAGCAGAAAACGAAAAAAAACGCCAATAATGTTTTTGAAAATAATTTTGTCATATCTCTTTTTTGTTTGCCGATTTGAACTCGTTTGGCTCCCCTGTAACTCTGCACGCTCCGGCGAAACTTTCGGGCGAAAATCTTGTTCGCCCGGTTGTTATTCGAGTCCGGGATTTCGCAGCGGCTGAATTTCCTCGAGCGGTTCAATTCGCAAGCGCTCGATCTGTCGCTCCAGCAGCTCGTTTATGCCGATCGACGCGGGGCTGGTTTCTTTTGCCTTTTGATAATTTCGCAGCGCTTCCTCACGATTGCCGATTTTCAGATATTGATTGCCGAGTTCGAGCCAAACGAAAAAAGTCGTCGGATCGAGCGCAACCGATTCGGTCATCATATTGATAGCGCGCGCGACATCCGGTTCGGGCGCATAAATTTTGCCGATTGCCTGAAAGAAAAGCGCTGCCGAATGCGGCGCACGCCATGAAAACGTGCCTCGGAAAACAAATAAATTTCCGTATCTGGCGATGGGCGTCGCCTCGCGAAAAGGCTTGCCGACGTCCCAGAACAACGACGGCGCCATTTCTTTTGCGCCGATAATAAAGGTTCCGCTTTGCGTGTCGTGAGACATTTTTTCGGCATCGCGTTCCATGTCTGCCCCGACCGAATCGAGTCCTCGACGGCGCTTTTCGAGCGCGGAAGAAAAATAGACGACGTAAGGGATTTCTCCGTTCGGCTTCAAATTTCGTTTGTAATAATCGGCTAACTCTTTGGTGCGTAGTCCCAGATCAACTCCTTCGTCGCTGAAGTAAAGATGACCGTTCGTCGCTCCGCCGGCAATTTCGTTATAATACTCCCACGGTCTTAAAACGGGAATTGCCGACAGCAGCGCGACCAAAAACGAGCAGGCGACTGCGCCGCGTAAAACGTAAGATTTTGATTTAGCTGCTCGGTAAACGGCGATCGAACCGAGCAGCGCGAGCGGCGGAACAATGGGCAGCGCGTGCCGAATTCCGGCGTATGAAGAGCCTTTAACAAGCGCCAGTAAAAACAGCGCGGCGAGCGCGGCGAGCGCCGACAGAGGCGGATACCATTCGTTCGGAACTCGCCGCGCCAGCAACACGCCGGTTCCGATCGCCGTCAGCAAAAGCAGCCCAATCGGGAGCTTGGCGGCGATTACGCCGGGAAAATAATAAAAAGGAGCTTTGCTGTAATAAAGTTTGCCGAACAGTAAAATCGAACTGGCATTGCCCTCCGCCCCGGCGCGAATCGTGTCCGCCATTCCCCAGATATACGCCCGCGGAAAAAGATGCGCGGCGGTCATAAAATTCAAACCGGCGCGGTAAGGCGGAGAATTAATATCACTGATTTTGTCGGCGAGCGGACGATTAAACTGCTCATCCTGCGTCGCGGGGCTCTCGCTGAAACGAAACAGGTAGAAACCCCACAAAACGATCATCGCTCCGATCAAAACCGCCGCCGTCGCCCCCGTCCGGCGCAGACGAGTCGAAGGCGTCGCGCCGCCCGATAGAAAAATCGCCGTCCCGATCCCGACCAGCGCGACCGTCGCCAGCGTGATAACGGCGGAATGCTTCGTCGCCAAGGCAAAACCGAGCGCGGCGGCGGCAAAAAACAAATCAACGGCGCGCCACGAGCGAAACGCCGCGACCGCCAGCAAAACCGCCGTCGTTGAAAGAAGAGCGACCGGCAAATCCGTCATCACGACCGGCAAATGCGCGGCAACCGTCGGGTCAATCGCCAGAAAAGCGGTCGCCGCCAGCGCCAGCGCGTCGCCGAACACGCGTCTTGTCGCGAGCGCAAAGCAAAACAGCAGCAGGCTGTTTAACACAAACATCGCCGTCCGTGCGCGCTGCTGAACCGCGTCCGCGTCGTTGTTAAGATAGACATCCGTTTCGACGAATTCGCGTTCGTCGCTTTTGTCGGCAAAGGCGCGGAAAGGCGAAATCTGAAACCCCTGACTCGCAACAAAGACTCCGACCCACAATTTAACGAGCGGCGGATGCTCGGGATTAAGCCGGAAATCGCCCGTCTGAACATACGCCGCGCCCGCACCGATGTGATAAGCCTCGTCCATCGTAAAACTGTCGAGCCGCGTCGCAACGCTCGAACGCACAACCGCCGCGCCGATTAAAACAATCAGCGCCAAAAAGAACCACCGCCGCCGGTTCGACGAATAAAATATTGAAATCTTTCCCGTCTTCACCTCATTTTGAACAGTCGCCGACTCGTCTTTCATAAAAATTTCATTAACCAAATAAATTATAAAATTCCATAATGCCTCGGGCTTCAACAACTTTTAGATATTTACAAAAGTCCCGCACTTCGGAAATTGCCCGCCGCCGCTTCGCCTTTCTGTTAGCAGTTTTCAATGATTACTGCTTATTGAAATTTCTTTCGCTTCAACCATTCCACTTGTTTCCGCTCGATTTCGGCTTCGTGTTTCAACGAAGCCTTGTCCAACAAGACATCGGGCTGACTTTTAAGCATTTCGTCGCCGAAGCGCGGAAACGTCCGGTCATTTAAGCCGCCGAGAATTTTTAAGCCGATATTGACCGCTTCGTTTAACGCGATTTGCCAGCCGTCGGCGTAATGTTCGCGGCTTGCCAGGCGCGGCGAGCCGAGATAACCGAGCCAGTCTTTCGATTGAGCGATCGTTATTAAATCTTCCATCTTATCGCTCGCCAAAGGTTTCGCGGTTTTGTAGTCCGGATCAACGAGGTCGGGACGAACGGCAAGCATCATGCTCGTTTCGTCCATTCCGGCGTGGATCGGCAAACCGTCTTCCTTGCGTTCGGCTTCAGTTTTCTTTCCGTCCCAAGCCGAAACGACCGGCAACAATCCGGTCAAATTCACCATTCGTCCGCCGTAGGCGTCGCGGAAATAATCTCCGGCTTGGTCGAGCGCCCGAACGTGATTCGGCGCGCCGTGTCCGTGAACCACGAAAATCCATTTGAATTTTTGCTCACCCAATTCCGTCGCTAAATCCATAAAAATCGAACGCAGCGTTTTAAAACGAACCGTGTAAGTCCCCGGAAAAGAAAATTTCCCGCCGATATCGTTCGCGCCGCTGTTGCCGAGAGGAATCGTCGGAAATATAACCGCCGACCAGCCTGGTTTTGCCGCAATCGCTCCGGCTAATTTCTGCGTCAACTGTTCATTCCAGTAGCCGTCAGTGAAGGTAGGCAGAAAAGAACCGTGTTCCTCGACGATGCCGCCGGGCAGAATAACGACGGTTTTTTCTTTGTCGAGTTTTTTAATTTGCTCGACATTCATTTCGGCAATGCGATAGATTTGAGCATCGGTGATAATCGAGAAAAGGAAAATGCCGATTATTGATAAAACAATTTGCTTCATTTGGAAACCTCCGTATAAACATCGACGTGCGTTCCGCGCTTCAAAAATTGCCCGTCGCCTTGCTTTTATTTGCCTGACGCGAAGAAAATCGTCGTTCTTAAACCTTCCGTCAAGAATTTACTTGCTTTTTAACGCTCGCAGAACGGCATCTCCGATTAGAGGAGTTCGGTAATCGACGATTTTCTTACCGACCGCCGCCGTTGCTTTATCGAAAGGAAAACCGCCCGTGCCGGTTGGATTCTTTGCCCGATCGCCGCTCAGGATCGCTTCAAAAAAGCGTGAAGACATTGATTGCGGA
>DATLOR010000284.1:0-3043 GCA_035536135.1 Pyrinomonadaceae bacterium
GAAGATCGTGACCGATCCCGAAGCCGCTCAGCATTTGCGCGTGTACACGACGATCGATCCCGATCTGCAGAAAAAGGCGTATGAAATTGTTGCCGCGCGGCTCGAAAAACTCGATAAATATTTTCCGAAAAAGCCGAAGGGGAATTTGAACGCCGCGCTTGTCGCGATTCGACCGAAAACCGGCGAGATCGTTGCGATGGTCGGCGGGCGCAACTATCTCGAAAACCAGTTCAACCGCGCGACGAACGCCCAGCGTCAGCCGGGCTCGGTCTTTAAGCCGTTTGTTTACGCGACGGCGATCAATACGGCATACGATTCTGCTTCGCGCATTTTAACGCCCGCTTCGATCTTCAAGGACGAGAAAAAGGTTTTCAATTTCGGCAACGACACTTACGCGCCGAACAATTACGGCGACACGTTTTCGAACAAGGAAATCACATTACGTGACGCGCTCGTCAAGAGCAAAAACACGATCACGGTTGATATCGGAATGGAGCTGAACATCGGTAAGGTGATGAACCTGGCGGCGAAAGCCGGTTTACCGCGGGTAGAAAAAGCCTATCCTTCGATGGCGCTCGGAACCGCCGAAGCGACGCCTTTGCAGATGGCGACCGCCTACACGATCTTTCCGAATCTCGGCGATAAAGTTTCGCCGATGGCGATCAGCCGCGTCACGACCGGCGACGGCAAAACGATCGTCGAACCGAAAACCGAAAAGAAAAACGTCCTGCGTCCCGATGTCGCATACATTATGGACGATATGATGAAGGACGTGATCAACAAGGGCACGGCGGCGCAGGCGCAGAGCTGGGGTTTTAAAAATGTCGCGGGCAAAACGGGTTTTGCGGGTAAAACGGGAACTTCGCGCGACGGCTGGTTCGCCGGATTTACGCCCGAGCTCGTCGTCGTGGTTTATGTCGGTTTTGACGATAACGACGATCTTGGCATGAAAGGCGCGGATTCGGCGATGCCGATCTGGGCGGATTTTATGAAAGAGGCGCTCGCCCTGCATCCCGAATGGAACGGCGATTGGCAGATGCCCGCAAACGTCCGCAAAGCCGAGATCGATACGCGCAACGGCAAACTGATCCGCGAACTGACGAACGAAGAAGCCGAATCGGTCGAAGCGCAGCAAAAAACGATCAAAAAGAATTCGAACTCGAACTCGAACACCAAACCGACGGTCGATCTTGAATCACCGGACGCGCCGAAGGAAATTTACGTGACGGACGTGCCGCTCGAATTTCGCCGCGTCGAGCTTTTTGTCGCCGGAACGGTTCCGACCAAAATGATGCTGCCGACCGATGAAGGAATCATTGAAGAACCAAACGATAAACCCGAACCGACGCCGACGCCGCTCGAGGAAACGTGGCAGGAGCAAAATACGCCGGGCAACACGGCTTTGCCGAGTAACACCAAAAAAGATAAAAACAATCTCGACGCGCGAACGACCGTGATGATCTGCCCGCTCTCGGGAATGCGCGCAACGATCAACTGCCCGACCAAAGAAGCGAAAGTTTTCAAACAAGGCGAAGAACCGCGAGATTTCTGCACATTTCATACCGGCAATTAGCAGGCTTACCATTCAGGACCGAGAGATTTGAGCGTTTCGTCGGCGTCCGCCTTCCATTCAGCGTAGGTTTTAAATCCGCTCATCATCGAGCTCCAGTCTTTCGAGCGCGGCAGGTCTATTTTCTTTTTTTCAGGGCATTTGTCGGGGCATAATTCATTGGTGGTCGATAAAGTTCCGGCGAGCCGCGCACTTGTCAGAGTTCCTTCAAACTCGAAAACGTCGCGCGATGGAACGTTGTCGTATTCTTTACTAAAAAACATTCCTAAGGTCAGTTTCGCCCGGAACGAGAATTTTTTCGTCTTCGGATCGAACCGCACGTTTTCAAGCAGACCGGTCGGCGGGTCGCCGATCAAACCGTCGTGCGCCGAGATCAGACCGTAGATCTTCTCGCCCTGCTTCCAGAGCTCGACATCGTAGCCGTAAGCGTGTTCGCCGTTGCTCTTGATGCGCATAAATGTTCCGAGCGGTTTAACGGGAAGTTCTTTTTTCGAGTCGAGCTGGAGAGGCTTTTGCGCCGCGACCGCGCCGCACAGGGAAGTTAAAAACACAAGGGCAATCAGCAGTTTCGTAAATTTCATAGCAATTATCATATTATTTGTTTCCGCAAGACAGGACTGTGGACTGCCACAGTTTTTGCTGAGGCAAAACCCTTGGAAACTCTGAACACAAAACCCGATAATCGAAACATCTTTTGAAAAGGGGTTTTCGATTATGAAACTACAAAAAATCATTCTTTGCGTTGCCGTGGCACTGACGGCGTTCGGGGCAAGTCTCGGACTATTAGAGATCGGCAGTTATTTCGGCGCCGTGTTTGAGCCTTCAAAGATTGAGATCAAAACGCCCGAACCGTTAGCGTCGCCGGTTTATGCTCCGGCGCGGATTCCCGAATTCAAACCGCCCGCTTTTACGCCGACCGTAGAAACCAAACCCGAAATAGAACCCGAGGATTGGGACAAAACGGGTTATTATTACACCATCGACGACCGAACGAAAGGCTTTGCGGATTTCGAGTGGTTACAACTCGACACGTCCAAATATGATCAAAAACTCGGCAAAGTCGTGAAGGCTAAACCAAAAGGCTGGATCGACGCGGCAAACAGATATTTCCAATTATCGTCGATAAACATCACGGGCAGCCGGATCTCGCTGGTTTCGGAAAAGCAAAAAGGCATCAGCTACCGGTTTGACGGAAAGTTTATCGAGGAAGAGGAAGTCAAATACAAGGACGAGGACGGCGAAGAAATCACGGACAAAGCGGTTCTTAAAGGTCGCCTGACGAAATGGCGCAACGGCGTCAAAATCGCCGAAGCCAACGTCAAATTTGGTTTCACGGTCGGCTGCTGATTCAATGACGGATTTCAAATTACGAATTACGAATTAAAAACCAAATAATTGAATCGTAATTCGTAATTCGTAATTAAATTTAACAGACAGTTTATGGATTTTTACGCGATTTCTTGCCTTAGATCC
>DATLOR010000285.1:0-16947 GCA_035536135.1 Pyrinomonadaceae bacterium
TGGTATGAGATCAATGTTAGAAATCGTGTTCGATTTGCCAAAGATTCGGATAGTCAGTGACGAACCCGGTTTCGTTGACTTTAAGATTGGCAGCGAAACGTCCGCCGGAGCTTTCATAACGATAAGTTGCCCTGTCAATTCGATAATAACTTTGTCCGAGCGGCTCGATTTGAAAGCCCGGAAACTTGAGCCACGCCGCGCAGACTTCGGCTTTTTCTCCGATATTAAGATTTAAGCGGCGAATCGGAAGAGTATTCGTGAGCGGGCTGAAATTCAAATCGAGGTCAATACAACCTGCAACCTGCGCGCATTCCTGACCGTTCAGCCGCCAACGGCGATTCGGCTCGACTGATATTTCAATTTCGATCGGTTTTTCTCCGATCGAGCCCGAAATTCGCCCCGCTAATGTTTCCCATTCGGAACTGCATTTCAGCCGGTAATCAAGGCGGCAAGGCTTTTTGTCGTGAACAAAAACCGCCGTCCCGTTTAATTGCCAACAGGAATTATCTAAAAATAGCCGGGCGAATTCGTGTCCGGGTTTATCCAGTCTTCGCCAAAGTATGGATTGTTTCGACATCGTTTTTCCTGATAGACCGGGTAAGGATTAGGTTTTTCCGGCTTTGCCGTCACATTATTTTTTCATCATTTGCTTGCCGCGATAGGAAATCGTTTCGCCCGGCTTCATTTCGTAAAACGGGATCTTCAGCCGTTTAAGTTCGGCGGCGAAACCGTCGGCGTTGACGCTGATTCCGGGAAACGTCGCGTAGTGCTGCGCAATCGCAAGGCGCGCGCCGACCGATTGCGCGGCTTTTGCAGCCATTTGCGGCTCCATTCCGAAATGCCCGCCGATGTTCAAAAGCGCAACGTCAATTTTGTATTGCTCGCCGATGGTTTCCATATCCTTGAAATATGCGGTGTCGCCCGAATGATAAATCGTCGGACCGTTCTTGATAATCAAAACAAAGCCCGCCGGATTGCCGCCGTAAGCGCGTTCGGCTTCGGTGGCGGTGGCTTTCGGGTTAAAAACGCTGCTCGAATGAACTGCCGGAGTCATCGCGACGGTTACTTCGCCGTCGGCAATTTGGATCTCGCCGCCGATTCCCATGATCGCGTCGGTCTGCGCCTGCTTTTCGGGAAAATCTGCGAGCTTCACCAAATTTCCCGCAAGCTCCGGGTTGCAGATCAAAACCGCGCCCGTCTTTCTGGCGATTTCAACCGCATCGCCGACATGGTCGCGGTGCCCGTGCGTCAGGAGGATATAGTCAACTTTCGGAACGGCGATGAGCGGGTCTTTACCGTCTTTCGCTTCCGGGTTCAATGGATTATTGAGCCATGGGTCAATGAGCAGAACCTTGCCCTTCGGCGTGGTGATCGAAAAAGCGGCGTGTCCGAACCATTTTAATTTAGTTTCCTGCGCCGAAACCCGATAAACAGAGCTAGCCGCAAACAATAGTAAAACCGCAAATAATCCAAATATTTTCATAAATTTACCTTCAAAAAAATTTAGTCGTGTTCTTGTTGCTTTTTTCCATCCTGATCGTCCAAAGAAAGTCCTTCCCGAACAATCCGCTGTTTTCAGGAAGTTCTTTCATTTTACGAATGCGAATATTTTGAAATTGTTTTGAAAAGATTTTGTTGAGCGATTCTTCCGAAAAACTCAACCCTCCGCCCATGCTTCTTTTTTCATAAACTTCCCTATCCGAATAATCCGAACCGCCGCCGGGTGCAAAACAAACCATCGCAAAAATTCCATCCGGTTTGAGCGCCTGAAGGATAATTGAAAGAAAATCCGGTCTTCGATGCGGCGCGATATGATGAAAGCAGCCTGAATCGTAGATAAAATCATAACTTTTGCCCGAATAATCGAAATCAAATATTGATTGGCAATAATACTTAGCGGCATTACTAGTTTTTAATGAATTTTCTCCAGCGATTTTAATCGCCGTTTCCGAAAAATCAACTGCCTCGACTTCAAATCCTTTACCTGCGAGATAGTTGGAATTTCTGCCGCTGCCGCAGCCGAGCTCCAACACTTTCGACGGTGGAATAATTTCATGATTTTCAACCAGTTCGACTAAATTTTCATCCGGATTTTCAGTAAAAAAAGGACATTTCCGGTGCGGATCGGAATAAAATTTCGTCCACCATTCGGAGCTCCGTTCTTCAAGCAGATTATCCAGCAATTTGAGCAGCTCCTCGTTGGTCGCAATATCATTTTTTGCCATTTTCAGCATTAAATAGTTACCACTCTCTCCAGGGTATTTCCTGTAATAGCCACGAGTTCCCGTCGGGGTCGCTGAAACGAACAGATTTAACGCCTTGCCCGTGTTCGTCAATCTCACCGACATCAACGCCCCGGTCAGCAAGCTCTTGACGAGATTTACCGATGTCCGCGACGACCAGATGCAGAGCTTTGACCGAGCCGGGCGGCATTTGAGAAATTCCCGGCAGTCCGGTGCTCAGAAGTATCGAACAAGCCGAACCGGGCGGCGTTAGTTGAACAATTCTCACGGTCTCACCGGGTCGAACATCATGATCGGCATTAAACCCGATCTGATCGACGTAGAAAGCTTTGGCGCGGTCAACATCGGAAACGGGTACCGGCACCAGCTCAAGTTTCATATCCATATTTTCTGCTCCTTAGAAAGATCGCTATTTTTTAACTGCGGGCTTAAACACCGCGCGGAAAGCTCTCAGCGCGGCTGGATGATAAATGGTCGAATGTTTTTCTTCCGGCATTTTTTCGTAATGCCAATTAATACCGGAAGGCGCATTTTTGCTTAATGAATCTGCGAACTGCTGCGTAATTTCCCCCGTGTCATCGCCGCTGCTTGCAAAATACACAGTCTTCTTTAATTCCGGAAACGCCCGCAATCGTTTAGCCGCGCCGTTCACCATTTTGTGATCGTTCCACCACAGACTCGCGTCAAAGGCGATATAAGTGTCGAACAAATCCGGTTCGAGCAGAAAAGTTTCAAGCACAAATAATCCGGCGAGCGATTCGCCGACAACCGCCGTTTCATCGGTCGTGCGATAACGCCCCTTTATCTGCGGCATCAATTCATCGCGGATAAATTTTCTAAACGCGGCAGAACCGCCGACACGCTTGGCAATTGTTTTGTCCTTTTCATTCTCGGTCGGTCCGGTCATATCACGCCGCCGCTCGGTATTTTCAATTCCGACCAAAATAAACGGACGCATCGTTTCGTTGCCGACCGATACCTGCACAAGCCCGGCAACGTGCAGAAAATCTTCGGCAATCCCGCCATCCGGCATATACAACACGGGAAACCGGGCGTTTGGCGATTCCGCATAACCGGGCGGCAGATAGACATTGAGGCGTCTTGTCTCATTTAGGTTTTTAGAATTGATCGTAAAAGTCTCGCCGATCACGAGCGGCGCAGACTTTGTATCCGAGGAAAGACCGGTTCCCTGCGCCTGCACGGAGACGACAAATGCCAGCATTAAAACCAGAATAGATAAATTATTTTTTTTCAACATCGTTATTATTTTATTCACAAATATTTTTTGAAAAATACCCGAAACAATTTTAAAGGCTAAAACACAATCTAGGTTTTAGCCGCTTCATGCAAAATCTCGGTTAACTCGACGGGGTGCGAAAACATCGGGTAAAGTCCGGCGAGGTTCTAATACTTAAATTAATCTTTAGTCGTTTATCAGTTACTAACATTTTTAATGAATGCCGCCGTTTTAACAAGAGCCAATTTTCAGCTAAATTTCCAGACCAATTTTGAATGGCGCAAAGGTATTTTTTGAGATATTTTGCCGATTCCCGATATACAAAGTTTTCTGAAACTTTTTTCCAAGCCGATTCGCTTTTTTGCGCGGCTTATTTTTATAGTAGCCAAGCAAAATCGGACTGCATATATTCTTAAAAAGTGGCTCTTGAATCAATTTTGAGTTTCGTTAATATCTACAGTATTAGCTACAATAACCGGGTTAAATGAAGATGCTTTTCCGATAGTTTGACTGACGATCTTCGACCATTCGCAAACTACCAAGGATACCGGAAATTTTAATAGAAAATTTGTATGGAATATATTGTTAAAACAAGCCGCTGCTTCTATGCCGTTGCACTGATAGTTTACGGAATTCAGCAATTCATTTACGGCGATTTCAGAAATGTTTTTTTACCGGCATGGCAAACAAACTTGATATTGCTTCCGCTTTGGGCTTACCTTTTCGGCGTAATGCTGATCGTTGTGGGGGCAGCCGTTATTTCCGGAAAAATGGCGCGGGAAGCATTACTCATTTTGGGAGGCATTTTGCTTGCTTTGTTTTGTTTTGTTCATATTCCTTATGAATTAACGTCAGAGCCTCACAGCAGCTGGCATTTAGGCGTGTGGGGAAATGCCCTCAAAGCGCTTGCACTGTCCGGCGGCGCTTTTGTAATTGCCGGAACTTTCACCGAAAATTCGGGCGATGCTCAAAATAAATCCGCTATTTTTAAGTTTCTCGAAAGAATAATTCCTTTCGGCGAAATATTCTTTTCAATCACAATGATCTGCTTCGGCACGACGCATTTCCTGTATCCCGAGCTGACCGCCGCGTTGGTTCCGGCATGGATTCCCGATAAGCTGTCCTGGACATACTTTGCCGGCGTCGCACTGATCTGCTCGGGAGTCGCAATTATTTTAGACATTAGAAAGAAGATAATCGCCGCCCTGCTCGGCATAATGATTTTGAGCTGGTTTTTTTTGCTGCATTTGCCGATTGCGATTGCAAATCCATATGCCCAAAGAGGCAATTCGTTAGCCAGCGCATTCGACGCTTTGGCTTTTAGCGGCATCGCATTTGTGATCGCATTTGCCGCCCGCACCAAGAAAAAAGATGAATTAAGTTGATCGAAGGGATAACCCAAATTTTTACTGCCCGTTATACTTTGACGCACTTATCCTCCAAAACAATTTTTCGCATTTCACGATAAATAAGCAATCGCTGTTTTGGAGTATGGCTGCAATTTGCACTCCACTACTCTTTTGAGAATAGCCGCGGCAAAACCGGAGCTGACAGAAATATCAGCAATTCATCCGGCTGCGCCGGAAAATCCGGTTGTCCATTGATTCGGTTTTATAAAATCAATTTCGTAACTGTCTAATATGTAATTGACGGTTACAGTTTTGTATATTATTCTAAAATTAAGAGTTTAATTATTGAGCGATTGGTATTATTCATAATTTTTTTACAGCGATTCTCACCATGCCAATTCAATAAACTATTAATAAATATGAAAAAGCAACAAACTGAGTTCCCGTTTGTTTCCCTTTCCGACCGAGCCGCGTCAGGTGTGCCGATGCACCGCCAAATTTATGAAAAAATGCGACAGGCGATTCTTTCCGGCGAACTTCCGGCAAAATCGCGGGTTCCGGCTTCGCGGACACTCGCCGCGCAGCTCGGCGTTTCGCGGATGACGGTCGTCAACGCCTACGACCAGCTTTTCGCCGAAGGTTATCTCGAAAGCAAAATCGGGGCGGGAACATTTGTCGCCGGAGAACTACCCGAAGATCTATTGCAGGCTCCGAAAATAAGTGCCGTCAAAACTGCCGTCTTTTCGCGCGAGTTAAATTTATCCAGACAGGGCGCTCAATTGACGCGAAACCTGGACGGGATTTTGCGCGAGCATTCGGCGAATAAGTTCGTGCCTTTTCAAAACGGGCTGACGGCGATCGATGCATTTCCCTTTGACACCTGGGCGCGGATTGCGGCGCGCTGGAACCGGCACGCACCGCCGACCATTCTCCTTGAAGGCGATTTAGCCGGGTTTTATCCATTGCGCGAAGCGATTGCCGCGCATTTAAAGTCCGCTCGCGGCGTAAACTGCGAACCCGGGCAAGTTATCATCACTGCCGGATCGCAGCAGGCTCTTGCTCTAATCAGTGCGGTATTTTTAGAGCCGGAAGACGAAGTTTGGATAGAAGACCCGGGTTATACGAGCGCCCGCAGTTTGTTCGCGCTGTCGAGGGCAAAACTAATTCCCGTTCCGGTCGATAAAGACGGGCTTGATTTTAAGGCGTCATTCGAGCAGAGCAAAACGCCTAAGTTGATTTATGTGACGCCTTCGCATCAGTATCCGCTCGGCGTCACGATGAGCATCACGCGCCGGCTTGCGCTGATCGAAACGGCGCGGGCGACCGGCGCGTGGATCATCGAAGATGACTACGATAGCGAATACCGTTATGCGGGTCATCCGCTCGCCTCTTTGCAGGGACTCGACCAGAACGGACGAGTGCTTTATGTCGGAACTTTCAGCAAAACGATTTTCCCATCTTTAAAACTCGGCTGTCTGGTCGTTCCGCCGGATTTAGTTGACGTTTTCACCGCCGCGCGGATGCTGAGCGGCGCCCACTCGCCCTTTATTGAACAGGCAATTTTAGCCGAGTTTATCGCCGAAGGTCATTTTGCCCGCCACCTCCGGCGGATGCGCACGCTTTACGAGGAAAGACAGAAGATTTTAATTGATGAGGTGCGGCGAAACTTAAAGGGATTGCTGGAGATAAATCCGGACGATGCCGGAATGCATCTTGTCGGCTGGCTGCCGGACAATTTCGACGATCGGGAAGTATCGGAAAAAGCTGCTGCGGAAAACATCAGACTTTCGCCCATTTCCGACCATTTCATCAATAAAAACGAGCGCAGCGGTTTAGTATTCGGTTATGCTGCATTTGATGAAAAACAGATCCGAAGCGGCATCACAAAACTAACCAAAGTTTTGACCGAAATGGCGCGCAGTCAAAATAGTTCAATTCAGAGAAACCCGTTCGTTGCCGCCGGAAGCGGAGATTTAAGCTTCGCCACGGTTTGTTCCCGAAGCGGTTTTTAAGGGCGCGCTTTATTTTCGCTAAGTTCAAAATGCATTTAGAAATCCGACGGCGTTTACCTTCATACCCCGTCTGTGGATTAGCCCTTTTCCCTAATCATAAAATCGGAGATTTATGATTAGGGATTGTCCGAAATATTCACCAATTTCGAGAATTATTAATTTTCAATTCAAACAAAACTCCGCATCGGACAGAAACAATTTCCTCTCAACAATCAACCGGAGATTGATTGCGTGAAATTCCTTTTCAAACTCCGATGCGGTAATTGCCGGAGCCAGACAATTATCGATCGGGATTTCGAGCACCGCTTTTTCACCTGCGGGTGAATTGCGGGCGGTTTCAACCTGCGTTTGCAGTGAATTTAAATAAAACAAAGCATTCTCAAAAGCCTTATTGTCATAAATGCCGATATGACCGGGTACGACGCGGCTTCTGTTTTTTGTTTTTAACTGCTTTAACGCGCCGCGTATTTGTTCCGGGATGCCCGCCGAAGAAAGAAAGACGGTGCTGCCGAAAAATGCGTCGCCGACAAAAAGCAGGTCGGCTTCCGGAATATCAATGCCGATCGTGCTCATCGTATGACTCGGATTATGAAAAATATCCAGAGTTAAACGTCCCCATTTCATTTTGATCCGGTCTGAAAAGGTCATGGTCGGCTCGACAAAAAACGAGGCTTCTTCATCCGTCAGAGACCTTTGCGAAACGAAAGTTTGCCGGTAGTTTTCGTGCGCGATAATTTGCGCTCCCGGAAACGATTTCAGACCCGCCAGATGATCGCTCATAAAGTGGGTGCAGAGTATAAAGCGAACTTCTTTTTTAAGTTCCTCCTCGATAAAATACCGCAGCGTTTCCGCATCTTTGCGGCTTGCCAGGGCGTCTATCAGTAAAACTTCGTCATCTTTGATTAATACGGTCGCGTTGGACTCAAATGTCTCGCCTCGCAAAACGTAAATGTCCCGTTCAATTTGTACTTTTTTCATTAAAATGTTTCCTGCTTTGGTTATAAAATTACCATTCAAATACTGCATTAATTTTATTGCGGACAGAAAAGAAAACAATATCCGCTTTTCGACAAAACTATTAGTCCGGTTTTATATTCAAAGCAAACTGAAACGGCGGCTGTCGATGATCTTGTATTTTATGTAAAAGGCATTCGTCAATAGTGAAAAACAGGTCTATTAATTATGTTTGGAATTGGCACTTGCGATTAAATTTATATCCAATAAAATTATTTCTGTAAGATAGGTTAGGAAGTAAAATGAGAACGATTAAAAGTAAGGATTTTACGGCGAAAAAGGCTTGGGAAGCGATTGATATTGCCAATATCAACGGCGTGACGACGCGCCTGCACTGGACCGACAAACCCTATAAATGGCACGTTAACGATGGCGAAGAAGTTTTCGCCGTTCTGGGCGGAGCGGTGGAGATGCACTACCGGGAAAACGGCGAAGAAAAAATAATCCGGCTTGAAGCCGGCGACATTTTCTTTGCCGAAATCGGCTGCGAACACGTTGCGCATCCGATCGGAGAAGCCCGGATTTTGGTCGTCGAAAAAGAAGGAAGCGTTTGAGAGGCTATGATCCATAAATATACAGTACATTTTTCAAAAAATTCAGAAGCTCTAAAATAAACGCAAATAAAATTTGAACCGGTAAATCCATATGACTGAAATCATTAATGCTCCTGAATCGATAATTTCGGCGCAGCGAGCTTTGTTCGAAATTCCCGATAATATTACTTACCTGAACTGTGCCGGCATCTCGCCGCAGATGCGCTCGGTGACCGCCGCCGGAGTCGAATCTCTCAAATCGAAGGTTACGCCCTGGAGCGTTCCCGCTCAATATTGGTTAACGAACGCGAAAATTCTGAAGGAACTTGCCGCAAAAATTATGGGTGCGGAAACGCAGTCAATCGCCGTCATTCCTTCGGTCAGTTACGGAATAGCCGCCGCCGCCGCCAATGCGCGGGTCGAGCGCGGTCAGTCGATCCTTTTACTACACAATGAATTTCCATCAAATTATTACGCCTGGAAAGAATTAGCCAAAAAGCGCGGTGCGCGTATCAATCTTGTTCAAAAAAACGACGGAGAAACCTGGACACAGGCAATTCTCGAAGCGATCGACGAAAATACCGCCGTCGTGTCGGTGCCGAATTGTCACTGGACTGACGGAAGCCTTGTTGACCTCGAACAGGTCGGCGAAAAGACACGTTTAGCCGGCGCAATGCTAATTGTTGACGCAAGCCAGTCTTTGGGCGCGTATCCACTCGACATTGAAAAGGTACAGCCAGATTTTCTGGTCACGACCGGTTATAAATGGCTGCTTTGCCCTTACACGCTTTGTTTTATGTATGTCGCTCCGAAGTGGCAGGAAACGGGAACGCCGATCGAATTTTCCTGGTTCAACCGGCGCGGAAGCGAAGATCCGGCGCGAATGCTTGATTACACAGATGAGTATCAGCCGGGCGCGAGACGATTCGATATGGGCGAGTTTTTCTTTTTTGCTTTTGTTCCGATGGCGATTGCCGCGCTCCGGCAAATCAACGAATGGAAAGTTGAGAACATCCAGCGGACGCTTTCCGGTTTGACGAATTCGATTGCGGAAAAAGCGGCAAAACTGGGGTTCTCCGTGCCGCCGCCGGAAGACAGGGTCGGTCATTTTATCGGAATCCGCCTTCCAAACGGTAAACCTGAGGAAATCAATGAGCGATTAGTCAAAGAAAAAATTTACGTTTCCGTTCGCGGCGACGCGCTCAGAATTGCTCCGTATCTTTATAATGACGAGCCGGACATCGAAAAATTATTTGCGGTTTTGCAAAAACTCGTTTGAATGAAATACCGGGTTTCAGGCATTTTTTGATTTCTCCCTTAATAATTACAAGAGATCAACTAGTCCGATGACAAAACATTTCCTGCACTTTGTTTTGGCTCGTCCAGCCGTCAGCGGATTCGAGCGAACGCCAGCGAAATGATTCTTTTTTAATTTCGGAAAAAATCCATTTCACTGCAATTCCCGATTCAAGTTTGCCTTCCAAAACAATTTCATCGCCGATTTGCCGCGCGATAAACGGAATGACGTAACCTTTGACCGGTCCGATCCAGGTCGAACGCCAGGCATCGATCTTCGCGTCGTAGAAACGGATCGTCGCACCGTAGTCGCCGGGAGTATTTTCTCCCGCGACGCGCAAACTCCTTTTCGGCGCGATCCAAACGTCCTGGATCGCGCGACCTTCGAGAACCCATCCGAAATGCCATTCCGCTTCGACGATCTGATTGCTTCCGTCCGGTTTGTAATTTATGACTTTTGCGTCCCAACTGCCGACGAATTGCCCGAACATCCGCAGTTTTTCAGCTAACTCCGGCAAAGGCGCGCTCGCGCGTAAAACTTCGATCATTGGTTTTAGACCCCTTTGATTCATTCGCTCAAGATTAAAATACGTAACTTTCAAAAGCTTTTTGACAGGTTACAGGATAGTCCGATAAATGGTAACCTGTCAAATTTGATTTGAGAGTTACAAAGAAAAGATCTATAATCTTTGCCGGACAAGACTACAATTATGTCATTAGATATAAATACGAATAAATTCAAGTTTATCGGCGGCAATCTCAGTCTTGATTTTGTCAATACCGTGAACGGCAGAATCAGCAACCCGAATAAAAAAACCGGACGCGATTATTATGACGCTTTTCCTTCGGACAAGATGGAAAATTATGCTGATTTGATTGGTTGGAGCCTGAAAGCCGGTTTGTTTGACGAAAAGGAGGCGAAGAATCTTTTGCTGGTTGACGAAAATAATTCTCAAGCGGCAGAAACGGTTTTAAAACGAGCTTTTATTCTCCGCGAAAGCATTTACCGGCTTTTTAGATCGGTCGTCGAAGGCTGGCAACCGGAAGCGGAAGATTTGGAAAAACTGAACCGCGAATTAAGCGTCGCCCGCCGTCATCAAAAGCTATCAACCGCCGGAAACGGCTTTGTTTTTGAATGGATCAACCCTGCCGAAGCGCTCGACGGGATGCTCTGGCAAATTTCCGAATCGGCAGCAGAGCTGCTGGTCAACGGAGATTTGCTGAGAATTAGCCGGTGCCTGAACAATGTCTGCAACTGGCTGTTTCTGGACACGAGCCGCAACCGCACCCGGCAATGGTGCGTGATGAAAGATTGCGGCAACGTGGCGAAAGTGCGCCGGTTTAGAGCAAAGCGACAAGCCGAACAGTAAATTTAACAACTATTCTTACACCTTAAAAATCATTTTCGCCCCGTGTTATTTTCAATCGCTCAAAGTTTCGAGTGCCTGCGCAAAATCGCTAATCAGATCCGGGCTTGCATTTGTTCTATAAAAATCAATTTCCAAGATTTACCACTTTTTACCGCTTTAAACTCAAAATGCGACATAAAACGACATCAGACGACATAAGCCGTCTGATTGTTTTCTTTGTAAACCTCAATGTTTATCGGCAAATATAGTATTTTTCGGACTTTAACGGGAGTTGTCCAAAAGATATGTTGGTGGAGGCGGCGGGAATTGAACCCGCATCCAAGAGTTGCGACCAGTAGACTCTACACGTTTAGTCGGATTCACTTAAATTTCGCTTTTCGCAAGCAGGTGAACCGACAAGACCTTGCAAAAAGCTAACCTGACTAACATTTCGCGCTCGTTCGCAGGTGGTGAACTCGCACTAGCTTGAACTGTGTTATGCCCCGGTCGGTCGCATCAAGCGGACTTCCGGCGGGACACTTGTGGCTAGTGTTTAAACTAGGCAGCAAGAGCTAATTCTTGATTAGCATTTGTTTTTTGCTTGGTGTTTTAACGAGCTAACAAGCAAGCCCGACGTGCATCCAAAGATCTATACAAGCCCCTGTCGAAGCCTGTCGCCCCCAAAGCGAGGTTTAAGTATAAACTCTTTCTTTCAAAAAAGAAAAAGTGCGGATTCTATGATGAAATCCGCACCCGAAATGTTGGCTCAAATCTGCCCTTAACGATATGTAATATTAAGCCAGCCGCTCAATTTTCCGGTCGCGCCCGTCGGGCTGTAAATCGGAAGATTCGGATATTGAACTTCGACAAGCCCGTACCAGGGGTCGCAAAAAACCATTGTGCCGTCAGAATAAACCTTGTCGCAAACGACAAAATGCCCGCCCGAAGTCCACGCGATATGACAAATGACCGGCGTGCGGTCGCCCACGTAAGTTGCCAGATAATCCCACAGCTTATTAACGGGCGAATATGTAACTGCATAGGTTTTGACGCCTTCCGCATTTAAGACGTAAGACAGATTTCCTGCCATTGTTCCGCCGGTCGCCGTCCATTTTCCGTCATATTTCTGCGATAACTCGCGCGCTCTGCCTTCGGGATTGACCATGCATTGCAGTTTGTACAGGCTTTCGCACATCGCGACCGAAGCCGGACCGCACGACTGCGATAATTCCTGAAATATTATGTAATGCGACCCGCCTTTACTGTCCGATACTATTCTTGCTGTTCCTTTATCTTCGTCCCAACTCACTAATTTTTAATTCTCCTTTTCGTCCAAATTTGAGGTTTGACGCGGGCAGCAGCGGATATTTGCTAGGAATTGCAAATATATTTTACTTTTGACGCAAAATTTCTAAAGTTCAATCCGGCAACTCGGTTTCGGATTTAATAACACAAGCAAAGCGATCGCGCAAAACGACAAGTGTTGTGTTATGAACTTCTTCCGCCGAAAAGACCTTCCCATAACCGTCCGATAAATCGCGCGCAGCGCAGGCATCTCCAATTAAAGTTGTCTGATAGCCGCGTTCAGTCGCGGCACGAATCGTCGCATCAACTGCCATATGAGTCATATAGCCAAAGATGATTAAATTCTTTCGACCGTTTTTTTCCAGCTCTTCATTAAGTCTTGATTTGTAAAATGCATTGGCGAAACTTTTGTTGACGACAATTTCGTTTTGCTTTGGTTTAAGACGTTCGATAATTTCTACGAATTTTTCATCCGGGTTGAAAAGTGCAGCGCCGGATTTATTTTGATGCGTAATATGAATTATCGGAATCCCGATTTTTCTTGCGCGGTTCAGTATTCTTTCGGCTTCCTTCATTGCCGGTTCGATTCCGGGAAGTTTTAGTTTACCTTCGGAAAATTCCTTTTGCGCATCAATTATCAATAGAATGCTTTCCGATAAATTGTTCGGTTGACTCTCAACTCCGGCAAATTCGAGCAGGGTTTGGGGCGCTCTTTGCTTATCCGTCATTTTGTCCATAAAACATAAACTCCTATCCATTAACGCGAAAACATTCGCCAACGGGTATCAAATGCGACAAAACTAATTTTGAAGTTATCAAATCATTGCAGCCCGCGATTTTTGAACCTGCGTCTGCAATTCGAGATAATCGACGAGCTTCAAAAAATCCATCCGCGGGTATGAATAACGCCCGACGGTTTTAAAGGCAAGCGACGGTTTGGCACCGTCGAAAAGGTGAAAACCCCAGTAAAGAAGCTGTTTTGAAAAACGGATCGCGCATTCCGCCGGATTGATGTAGTGCAGACGCGCATCGGTTTCGCGCATTTGCTTGAACTGCGTCTGCAAAGCCTGGTTCAAAAGATTATTGCGGTTCGGCTCGTCGGTTTGCAGAGAATTTATCAGCACAAAAAGTTCTGCGGACGCGTTTTCGCGCCGGATCGAAGCGAGCGTCCGTTTGATAACATCGGCATTTTTATTGATGCCGAGCGGATTTAAGGTCGTCGGAATGATGCAGTAATCGAATTTTTGAATATACTCTTTCGGGTTCGCCTCAAATTCGGGATTACAGTCGCAGATGACGATTTTCGTATCCTGATAATCGCCTTCGTCCCATTCGTCTTTCGTCAAAACCGAAATGACCGAGCCGAGATTTCCTTTTGTTGCCGGAAGATAAACGCCTTCGCCCAGGATTTTGCGAAGATTTTGCTGATGGTCGAGATCGATCAGCCCGACATCGTAGCCGTTCAAGGCAAATGCGCCCGCGAGATGCGCCGAGATCGTTGTTTTCCCGACTCCGCCTTTGCACGTAAAAACGCCGATGTAAGTCGTTTTTTCGCGTTCTTCTGCCGCGTCGATCTTTTCGCAATCGAAGATCAACTGGTGGTCGCGCATGATCGCCAGTTTCAGATTCGCGACCTTTTCTTCGCGCAAATACGCGTAAACCGACGGCGTAAAACCGCTCGTCGAGATAAAAAGTCCGTCGGTCAGATTTTTCGTGTTCGGCTGGGTGAGAAAATCAAGAAACTTTTCGATTTGTCCGAGGTGCGCCTTGGCGCGCTGATTGCGAACCTGCACCGCGACGCGCGCGCCCGGTCTGGAAACTTCGATGTTGTATTCCTTAACATCTTTCGGCGAAACCTGCGCCGACCATTTTTCGCGCCTGAGCAGAAACAGAGCCATCCGTTCGGTTTCGGTCGCGCGTTCTAAAACAACTTCCCGCTGACGGTCGGAATCGGTGAGAACATCCAATAATTCCGCCCAGCGTATTCTTTCTCTCGACATTTTTTACTTCTCTAATTTCGGGAGAAATTACATTTTTTTTTACGGCGAAAATCTATTTTTCGCCAAACGCTTCGAGCACTTCGCCCGCGTGTTCGTCAACTTTGACCTTTTTGAAAATCTTCGCGATCTTGCCATCTTCGTCAATCAAAAACGTCGTGCGGTTGATTCCCATATATTTTTTGCCGTACATATTTTTCTCGCCGTAAACTTCGTAATCATTGACGAGTTTTTTGTCCGTATCGGCAAGCAGATCGAACGGCAGGCTGTATTTCGAGATAAACTTTTGGTGCGATTTTTCGTCGTCGTTCGAGACGCCCAAAACCTTGATTCCTTTTTCCTCGAACACGTCGAACGAATCGCGCAAACTGCACGCTTCTTTCGTACAACCGGGCGTGTCGTCCTTCGGATAAAAATATAAAACAACCCGTTTTCCTTTGAAATCCGCGAGCTTGACCAGCTCGCCGTCCTGATTTTTCGCCCCGAAATCCGGTGCGCTGTCGCCTTCTTTCAGCATAATTCTCCAAATTCGTGTAAAATTTTATCTTTAGCTAAATTGTAGCAAATGAAACTGCTTTCGGAAAAACAGGCTTTGATTAAATTGCGCGCATTCAAAAACGATTTCCGCGAGTTTGTCAAACAAAATTACGAACACCGCGCCAAAGATTGCGGAACGTGCGAAACAAAGGGCGCGTGCTGCCTGGACGCGCATTTCGTCAATGTTCACATCACGCAATTAGAAGCCGTTTTGATCCGCGCAGAGCTCGAAAAATTTCCGGCTGAAAAGCAAAGGGAAATTTACGGGAGAATTGCCGGAACGATCGAAAAATACGACTTAAAATCAGACGGCGACACATTTCAAAAAACCTTTGCCTGTCCGCTTTTTGAAAAAGGCGCCGGCTGCACAATTCATTCCGTGAAACCGATTCCGTGCATCCAGCACGCCTGCTACGAACGCCGCGAAGATTTACCGCCCGACGAGCTCCAAACCGAAGCGGAAGAAAAAATCGAACGCCTCAACGAACAAACCTACAAAAAACGTCCGCGCTGGCTGCCGCTTCCCGTTTTTTTGGAATTAATCAATCGCGATTAAACCGTTTGGCTTTGCTTTTTTAATTTGCCGCCGAGAACCGTCATCGGAATCAGCAAAATTAAAAACGGAATGTGATACCAGAGCGGCATATAATTCCAGTAACCAACTTGAACAAAAATGCCGAAAAGAAGCAGCAGAATGCCCAAGCCAACCGTCGATTTTGTATTTTCTCCGGCAATCCAAGCCGCAATAAAACCCGAAATCAGAGAAACTATCAAACTCTTGATCAGGAGCGCGATCAAAACCGCCGAGCTGAGCGAATAGGGCGTTTTATTGACAGCCGCTTCTTGAAATTCCGTCGATGTTTTCCCCCAATCCGCCGAAATTGCCGACATCACTGCATCGCTTCCGACCCACAGAACCGACCAAACGATAAATCCGGCGATAACGCCCAAAATTATTCTGACCATAAGATTTTCTCCTTAAAATTTAAACACAAAAAGGACAAAAGAGTTTTCCCGAAACTTCCCTTGTCCTTTAATTCAAGTTTCAAGTCTCAAGTCTCAAGTCCCAGGTCAAAAAACAAAACTTGAGACGTGGGACTTGGGACTTGAGACTAATTTATGCTGCTTTTTTCTTCGACGTTGTTTTGTCTTCGACCGCTTTTGTTTTTTCGATTCGCGCCGTAATTCTCCGGTCCAGATCGGCGATTTGTTCCGCCGTCAGATGAAAAATGTTCGGCTGATTATGATAGATTTTCGCGCCCGTGACAATGTCGGCTTGTTTAAAACCGTTGGCTTCCGCCTTTTTGATCAATTCTTCGATCGTGATCGTCTGCGGCGCGATCGAGATCGGCGTTTTGTCCTCGATAAACTCGGGAACATCGGATTTCGCGGGTTTATCAAACGCGAGTTCGAGTGCCTGTTCGCCTTTCATATATTCGAGAAAATCTTTAAAACCGATGTTTCCCGTCATTTCGAAACCGACTTCGAACGCCGGACTGTTCGATTTGATCACCTGAAAAACACGCGTGATCTCGCCGTCGCGTTCCTGCAGGCTGACTTCGATCATCACATCAACAAAATATTCGAGTCCCGAAGCGGTCATCGGAAGAACGCGTCCGATCTCGTTATCTTCTTTAGCTTCTTTGCCTTTCGCCGGAATCTGGTCGGCGATGACGACCGATTTTCCCGATTCGATACAGAGTTTTCTGAGGACCGACTGCAAGATCATCTGGTCTGCCGCTAATTCTTCGGCTGACGGCTGTGCGAGCGGATCGCCCGTTTTTTCGCGCACGGCTTCGATCATTTCCGAATGTTTCGCGCCGAAATACGCCGCCCACGAATCCAGCGCGAAACAGCCGTAATTCTGCTCCGTGCCCTCGCCGTTGATCGCCCATTCGATAAATTCGGGCAGCTCGTCCGTTTGTTCGATCTCAAGCGCGTCAAAATCGACGCCGACGCCGCGCAAAAGCCGCGCTTTTCTTTCGGTATCGAAAATGCAAAGTTTGCCCAAGCCCGCCTGCGCCATCGAGCTGATAAAATGACTCTTGCCGACACCTGCGCCGCCGCGAATCGCC
>DATLOR010000286.1:0-8397 GCA_035536135.1 Pyrinomonadaceae bacterium
AGAATCGATTCTTTTGATTCAACGCCGACAATGCGGTCGACTTCCCAACCGTTTTGCAAAATCAGCAAGGTCGGAATGCCTTGAACCTGAAAATTCGCGGCGGTGGCTTTGTTCTCGTCAACATTGAGCTTTCCGACCAAAACCTTTCCGGCAAGTTCTTTGGCAAGCTGTTCGATCGTCGGCGCGATGATCCGGCAAGGTCCGCACCATGCCGCCCATAAATCCAACAAAACAGGCAATGAAGATTTTTCGACGATTTCCTTGAAATTAACGTCTGTGATAATGACAGGTTCGCTCGAAACGGTCGGAAGCGGCGTCTTACAGCTTCCGCAGACAGCTTTTTTATCCGCTGATTCACCGGTTGAAACGCGATTATTTGCTCCGCAATTGGGACATTTAATAATTGTGGTCGCCGCCGACTTATTCATAAAATAATTTTACTCCAAACTGATTTATAAACTGACGTCTGTAATTATTTAATACACTTTTTGTGGAAATAATAAATTTCAGACAAGCGCTTTATAAATTCTATTAAAATCCTAAAACTCAATAAAATCAAGCTTTTTATCTGATAAATTCAGTTAAATAATTATGGAACACCATTTGCACATAAGAGGAAACGGATATTCTCTTCTATCCGCATTATTAATAAATTTTGGAATTTTTAGATATGTCATATACAGCTAGAAAAATTTATCCGATAGAAGTTATTACGGAAAATTCACAATCACTACCGGCTGCCTTACCGCGTTCGTCGGAATACCTGTTCAACCGCGATCTGAGTTTGATTGAATTTTTTCGACGTGTTTTGGAAGAAGGCTTGGACAATTCGCAACCCGTGCTCGAAAGACTAAAGTTTCTTTCGATTTTGTCCTCAAATCTCGACGAATTTTTTATGATTCGCGTTTCGGCACTAAAAGAATCGCTCGGCGAAAAAGTTTCCGCCGACGGAATGTGCGCCGACGACCTTTTGGTTGAAATCAAGTCGCGGGTCAGCGAATTGATCGATGAACAGACAAAATGTCTCTACGAGGAAATTTTGCCCGAGCTTTCGCAAAACGGTATCGAGGTTTGCTCTTTTGATTCATTGTCCGAAAACGAACAACAAAAACTGACCGAATATTTCAAAGAAAGCCTCTATCCGGTTCTGACGCCGCAAGCCGTCGATCCGGCGCACCCGTTTCCGTATATTTCGGGCGGCAGTCTGAATCTCGGTTTGATCGTCCGACCAAAACTAAGCCGCCGGACGGAAAAAGCCGCGATCAAGTCGGATAATTTCTTTATCAGGATCAAGATTCCGCCGGTCGTGCCGCGCATTATTCCGGTTAATGAAGATTCGACGCGATTTGTTTTGGTCGAAGATCTGATCGCGTCAAATGTGCGTTTGCTGGTTCCCGAAGCGTCAAGTGAAATGTGTCATACATTTCGGATCACGCGTGACGCCGACATCGAGCTGCGCGAAGCGGAAGCTTCGGATTTGCTCGAAATGATGGAGCAAAATCTCAAACAAAGAAGATTCGGCGACGTCGTCAGGTTGGAAGTTTCAAAGGAAATGCCCGCTGAAATGATCGAGTATCTGACGGATTCTCTGGAAATTTCTTCGAATGACGTTTATAAAATTGACGGCGCGATCAACGCGACGGATTTTATGGCTTTATATAAATTGGAGCGTCCCGAATTGAAGGATGTTCAAATCCTCAGCTCGCGACCCTCAAACCTTGAAACGAACGAATCCATCTTCGAGGTTATCAAGCGCGGCGACGTTCTGCTTCATCATCCGTATATGCCGTACAGCATTGTCACCGATTTTATCAGGGAAGCGGCTGATGACCCCGACGTTCTGGCGATCAAAATGTGTCTTTACCGGACGGGTGCCGATTCGCCGATTCCGCCGATTTTAATTGAAGCCAGTGAACGCGGCAAACAAGTGACGGTTTTGATCGAGCTGAAAGCGCGTTTCGACGAACAAAACAATATCGAATGGGCGAAAAAATTCGAACGCGCGGGAATTCACGTGATTTACGGATTGCTCGGTTTGAAAACGCATTGTAAGACGACATTGATCGTCCGGCGCGAAGAAGACAAACTGCGCCGCTATGTTCACGTGGCGACCGGCAACTATAATCCCGAAACTTCGGCTTTTTACACGGATCTCGGAATGTTGACGGCTGACGAGCAGATCGGTGCGGACGCGACGGAGTTGTTTAATTACTTGACCGCTTATTCGCAAAACGAGGGCTTTCGTAAGCTTCTGGTCGCGCCGCTTAATTTGCGCGAAAGAATGGTTGAACTGATCGGGCGCGAAACCGAAAATGCTCAAAAAGGTCTGCCGGCGCGAATCATCGCCAAATTCAATCGTTTAGCCGACGTGGAAATTATTCGGGCGCTCTATGAAGCGTCGCAAGCCGGTGTGGAGATCGATTTGATCGTGCGCGGAATTTGTATGCTTCGTCCGGGAATTCAAGGTTTATCAGAAAATATCCGCGTCAGAAGCATTGTCGGACCGCTTCTCGAACACAGCCGCGTTTATTATTTTGCCAACGGCGGCAAAGAAGAAGTTTATATGGGCAGTTCAGATTGGATGCCGCGAAATCTGGATCGGCGGGTTGAGGTCGTTGCGCCGGTCGAAAATGCAAATCTTAAAAATTATTTGAAAAATGAATATCTACAGGCTTATTTGCGGGATAACGTGAAAGCCAGAGAATTAATGTCCGACGGATTTTACAAACGAGTAAATCCCGAGTCGAATGAATTAGAGTTCAACAGTCAGCTTTCGTTTCAAGCCCATCCGAAAGTTGTCAGATTTGATGCAAAGCACTAAAAGAAGGAAGGTTAAATAAAATGTCTAGATCGGGGAAAATACTTAAACTTTTAACTTTATTAATAATTATTTTTTCGTTTTCGATAATCTTTGTCTCAGCGCAAAAAAAATCTAAAAAAAGCGTTCCGCAAGGGAAGCCGGTCATGTGGGAAAAAGTAAATATTGCTAAAAGAGACCTTTTCTACGGTCCGGGCGGCAAAGCAATGCAGCCGGATTTGAGCAGAATAACTTTCATCAAAGACGAAAAAGGCGGACATAATAAAAAATATCGGATCAAAGACGGTTCGGGAAGAGTTTGGGTAGCAAAACCAGGCACGGAAGCCAAACCTGAAACCGCGTCGGTCCGATTATTGTGGGCATTAGGTTACAAAACTGAAATCAATTATCTTGTCCCGACGCTGACCATTCCGGGCAAAGGAACTTTTCAAAACGTGCGTTTAGAAGCGCGCCCCGAAAATATCGAACGGCTCGGAAACTGGAAATGGAAGTCCAATCCGTTTGTCGGAACGAATGAATTTCAGGGTCTCAAAATTATGATGGTTTTTCTGCATAATTGGGATGTCGTTGATGTCAATAATACGCTTCTCGGAACTGAAGGTAAGAACGGGTATGAACTTCACTACATAATCGGTGATCTCGGCGGTACTTTGGGAAGACTCGGCAACAATAATCTTCCGTTGTTTTTCCGGCTTGGTCGAACCAGCGGAAAGCCCGCGCAATATGCCAAATCAATTCTCGTCAGAGAAGTCGAAAACGGAAAAATCGAGTTGTCTTATAAAGGAAAACAGCGTTCGGTTTTTAAAGGTATTACGGTTGCCCAGGGGCGTTGGCTGGCTGATCTGCTTTTACAACTGAAGGACGAACAAATCGAAGATGCTTTCCGCGCCGCGAACTATTCGCCGAGCGATATCGCGATTTTTAAGAAAGCGGTCAAAGCCAAAATTGCTGAGTTGGACAACTCAACCACTCAAAATCTGGCATTAAAATAAGATGAATAGACTAAGATTAATTCTTATTTCAGTAATTACAACCGCAATTTTGATTTCCTGTCTTTTTGCGGTTTATTTTCTGTATAATCAACGAAATAAAGCCATTTCGCCGATCGCCAGTGAACAAACGAATGTTTCGCAACCTGTGAAGTCGACGGCAAAATCGGACAATAGCGAAAATCCGTTTGTGCCTCAAACGGATTCAACCGCTTCTGCCGCTATTCCGGTATTGCCTGTCAATTCATTCGAGATTGTCTTGCGGCTCTTTTTGTCGGTCGTCTTGTCGGGAATTCTGGCATTTCGTCCGCGCCGAAATGTTCCGTTGTTCGGAAGAAATCTCTATGTTGCCCAAACACAGATTCTTCTCGCGGTCGTTGCGGCGGCTCTGATGCTGATCGTCGGCGATAACACGGCGCGGGCTTTTGCGATTTTCGCGGCGGTTTCGCTTGTCCGTTTCAGAACAAATATCCGCGACCCGAAAGAAATTACGGTTTTACTGATCAGTCTCGCGCTCGGTTTGGCGACCGGTGTCGGGCGTTGGGATCTGGGCTTGATCCTTTGTCTTTTTGCGTTGGTTTTGCTTTGGGTTCTTGAATTTAACGAATCCGAACAGGTTTTTCGTTCAATGGAACTGACGGTCAAATCACGTAATACCGAAGTCACGCAGGAAAGGCTCAAGAAAATCTTTAAAAAATACAAACTTGCCGGAGAAGTCCGGCAAATTGATCCGGTGGATGAGGAAAATCCGGTCGGCTGTATTATGTATTACCTGAATTTACGTTTGAATCTCAGCACGGATTATTTGAGCGACCGGCTTTTTGATCTCGATGGGGAAAACATTGAGGGAATTGAGTGGTCGCAAAAGAAGGGAAATTCATCTATTTACCAGTAATTTTCACATAAAAAAGGATTTACGCGATAGGTTCTATTCGCGTAAATCCTTTTTTAAAGGTAGATTTATTTTACTGTGAAGCCTGTGATGTTTTCGGAACCTGCGTCACCTGAGGCTGATTGAATTTTATCTTTGCCGCATAATCTTTGACATACTCTTTCAAACTTCCGTGAACCAATCCGGTTGAGAAGTTATAATTTTTCATTTCTTTGTAAGCCTTGTCATAATCCCAGCCATATTTCGTAAAACGATAGATCGCGCCGGTAATTCCGGTTCGGTGGATTCCGGCTTTGCAATGCGCGTAAACTACGCCGGTCGCGGGATCATTCATTAAATTCAGAAATTGTTCGATATCCTTGTCTTTCGGATATTTCCAGCCGCTCATCGGAATATTGACATACTTCATTCCGAGGGCTTCTACTTTCGTTTTTTCGTAGTCGGTCGGGTCATTTCGCAAATCAATGACGGTGTTGACTCCCAAATCTTTTAATGATTGATAATCGTCGGGGTTGGGCTGTGCGCCGCGATAATAACGCTCGTCCATCTGACCGAAATTCTTAATTTTGACATTCGGAAAAGCTTGTGGTGTGGTTTGAGAAAACCCGAAGGACGCGAAACCGAGAACGAATACGAAGGTTGCCAGAAAGGCTCGAAAGTGATTTTTTTGCATAGTTTACTCCTTATATCTGACCTGAACGCAAAACAGGCTAATTGTCGATTAAATTGTGAATTATATTGCCGAAATTAGTAAAAAGGGGTTTACCGGTTAAATTTTTCAATTTCGCGTAATTAGAAGTCAATTTTTTTTCGATGGTTGCAATTTTTTTTACTTTTTTGACAGGTTTTTGATAAAGCCTTTCGGATAAACAATTTAAAAATAAAAAAGACAGGCTTTTATCCTGTCTTTTCAAATTTGGTGCTGAGGGCGGGACTCGAACCCGCACGGATTACTCCACACGCCCCTCAAACGTGCGCGGCTACCAATTACGCCACCTCAGCAATCTTTAATTTTCAATAAAATCCGGACGAAACTATTTTTTCGTATTTGCTTCTTTCTTTACGTCGGGTTTCTTTTCAGTGTTTGCTTTCGTTGTGTTTACCGCCGTGTTGGCAGGTGCCGGTGTCGCAACGTTTGAAACATTCGTGATCGGCGGAATCGTGACGGGTGAAACCGCATTTGCATCAGCGTTTGAACTGACATTTGCGTTCGTATTCGCCGCCGGGGTTTCAGTCGTCGCTTCGGGATTTGTTGATAATACCGAAATGTCCCCGTTTAATGCGGGCATCGCCAGCATCAACGCCGACAACATAAAAAGAGTTGCCGCGACGATCGTGGTTTTTGATAAAACCGTCGCCGTGCCGCGCGCGCCGTAGGCGTTGCTCGAAACACTGCTCGTAAAGAGCGCACCGGCATCCGATTTACCAGGTTGAAGTAAAACCGTGATAATCAGCACGATACATGAAAGAAAAAATAATCCGTATAAAAAATAAGTCATTTTATTAATTGTTAATTGTTAATTGTTAATTGTTAATCGTATCGCAAAAGTAAAACCATTAACCATTAACCATTAACCATTAACCATTGTAATTAACAATCTTAGCAAAACTTTCCGCGTCGAGACTTGCGCCGCCGACGAGTGCTCCGTCAATATCGTTTTCGTCCATTAAAACCGCGATGTTTTCGGGTTTGACCGAACCGCCGTAAAGAATCCGTGTGGCATTTGCCGTGTTTTCACCGTGCGATTCGGCAAGTTTTGAACGGATAAAGCCGTGCATTTCTTGAGCCTGTTCCGGCGTGGCTGTTTTACCAGTTCCAATCGCCCAAACAGGCTCGTAAGCGATTATGATACGTTCCATATCCGAAGTTGTCAAACCGTCTAAACCATTGCGGAGTTGTCTTTCAACCACTTCAAAAAGTTTTCCCGACTCTCTTTCTTCCAAAGTTTCGCCGACACAAACAATTGCATTTAAATTCGAAGCAAGCGCAGCTTTTGTTTTTTTATTGACCGATTCATCGGTTTCGCCGTAAAACTGCCGTCGCTCGGAATGTCCGATAATAACGTGCGAACAGCCGACATCTTTAATCATTTCCGCGGAAACTTCGCCCGTGTTTGCCGATTGTTTGGCTTCGTACGAACAATTCTGCGCCGCAACTTTTACGTTTGAACCTTCGAGCCGGTCGGCAACCGTTTTCAGATGTACAAAAACAGGCGCGATGACGACTTCGCAGTGATTTGCATTCGAGACCAAAGATTTCAGCGCAAGCGCCGTTTCAACTGCTTCGCCGTGCAGTTTATACATTTTCCAATTTCCCGCAATTACAGGTTTTCTCATAAGCATTGATCAAAAATAGATATTCTAACATAAACAAAAAACGGCTTGGAATTAGACAAAACCGTTTTGTTCGTTTTTGTTAAAATTCGACGGATTTATTATTTGATGATTTTCCGGTCTTTGGTTTTTCCTTAGTGACGGAAGGCGTTGTTTCAGTATTCGGAGTGGTTTCATCTACGGTTTTGGGTTCCGTTCCGATTCCCATTTTAAAGACCAAATTGGCTTTGAAATCATCAAAAGCGCTCGATGCCATCGAGTTGTAAATATTTCCTTTATCAGCACTTAAAACCTCGGCAAAATCTTTATTCGGATCATATTCCTCATTTGAAACACTGTCATAGGAAATGTGTTGAGCCGGATCCGAGGTCAAAGTGAAATTATAGGTTTGCGATTGGTTTGGAATTTGGACATCGAAATCCCAGTCAATATAAATGCCGGGATAATAAGTGCGGTCATCCTCGGGCACTTTGTCCTGTCTTAAGTCATAATAGATCGAATCGGAATTGATTTTATATTTGACCTGAAATTTGACGCAATCGCCGGAACAATTGCCCGAAATTTCCAAAATATCATCTGGAATTACCTGATTGAAAGCCTCTGTAATCACCCGTAATAATTCACTTTCCCGTTGGCTCATTTTTTCATCGGTAAAAGTATCATCAAGCAAAATAACTCTTTTTACCTCGTGATCTTTTTTGAGTTCTTCGACAATGTTCGGCGGAATTTCGTTATGCCGTTCAAAAACGATATGGACACGGTAATTTTGCGTTTTTCTCGCATAGCGCAAAATTTGCAAAACCGCATCAACCGCTTTTTGGTCGTAACCCTGATTGAGCGAAGCCTGATATTTTTGTTCGGCTTCATCATAAAGCGTTTGTAAACTTTGATTAGCGTTGATCGTCCAACGTCCCTGCGGATGCGTTTGCAGATAATTTCTAAATGACGAAGCCCGGTTAAAGGATTGAGCCAAATCCCAACTTTTTTTGTCGTCGTAATAATTATTCAGCGAAATCGCACCGAACATAATTCCGGCAACCAGAACTGCCGAAACTGCTGCGGGTATAATATTTGGTAAAGGATCGCCGCCGGCAACAGTTTTTGAATTATGATCTTGACTCGATAATTCCTTAAAGTCGTCGTTTGAATTTAAGTATTCCGCATCGTTTCTGACCGTTGCTTCGATAAATAATTTGCGGAAATGCGTAATTTGCTCGATCGTTTCTTCGGCAGCGGCGAGGTCTTTGATATTGAAACTCTTTGAGCCGTTTTCAAGCGTCAAAGTGATTTGTGTAAATTCATATCTGCCGTTTTGTGGTTGATTAAGACTGTTGACCGCTATGAGTTGTTCCAAATTCCAGAAA
>DATLOR010000287.1:0-8375 GCA_035536135.1 Pyrinomonadaceae bacterium
ATTTATTTCGGCGGGCGACGAATTAACGCCCGAGATTCTGAAGTTTTTCACGCCGTTTCTGCATCGTGAAATGCTCGCGATCAAGCCGAAAGTTATTATTTCGCTTGGAAATACGCCGACGAAGGCGCTTTTGAACACGAAAAAATCCATTACGCAGATGCGCGGCGAATTTTACGATTATCACGGTATTAAATTGATACCGACGTTTAATCCGGCTTACCTGCTCAGAGATCCGACGAAAAAACGCGAAGTTTGGGAAGATATGAAAATGGTTCGTGCGTTTTTAGCCGAAAATGGTTAAATTCTTTCAGTCTTGTTTCGCTTTTTAATGGTCACGGCAAGCATTATTGCCGCCACGCCGAGAAATAAAGCACCCAAGATGCCGCCCGTTTTCACATAATCAGGATTCATAAACGCCGACAAGAACGCGGCGAGCGAAGCCAGAAAAAGAACGACTGTTGCCAATCCGATTAACTGCATAAAGCCTCCTAAAGAAATTTCTACAATTCAAAAAACTTGTTTGAGGTTCGGTCAGTTTGATTTCAATTTGTTAAACTTGGCTTTTATTATAGCGCAATTTTCTCTAAATTTGGACATTTTTTGTATGAAACCTGAAGTTTTATCGAGCGAAACAATTTACCGAGGCAGAGTTTTTGATATTTCGGTTGCCGAGATTCGCGAAAACGAAATGATCTATAAACGCGAAATCGTCAATCATCACGGAAGTGCGGTGATAATTCCCGTTTTTGCCGATAACACGATCGCTCTGGTCAAACAATACCGCCACGCGGCGCAGAAATATCTGCTTGAAATTCCAGCCGGAACGCTTTCCGAAGGCGAACCGCCCGAAATCGGCGCGGCACGGGAACTCGAAGAAGAAATCGGCGTGACGGCAAAAAACATTGTATTCTTGAGTGAATTTTATGTTTCGCCGGGTTTTTTGACCGAAAAAATGAACTTGTTTTTGGCGACCGAATTAACGGAAACCGCGCAAAATTTGGATGAAGACGAATTTCTTTCCGTAGAAAGAATAAGTTTCACGGAAGCGTTTGAAAAAATACGAAATAATGAAATTCAGGATGCAAAAACGATCATCGGCTTGATTTTAGCAGGTGCAAAGCTTGGTTTTCCCTATAAAATCTAATCACGGCTTGACCTTAAACCGTATTTTCGTTATCCTATCAGTTCGCTTTTTTGCGAAAATTTCTAACATTGTAGGCTATTATGAGTACATATTTTCCGAGCGGAAAAGGTTTAGCGGACAACCGTAAATGGTTCGTGGTTGATGCCAGAGGCAAAACAGTCGGACGGCTGGCAACGGAAGTTGCGCGTATTCTTTCGGGTAAAAACAATCCCAGTTGGACACCGTTTTTGGATATGGGCGATCACGTCGTTGTGATCAATGCGCGTCACGTAGTTTTCAAAGGTGATAAGACGGATCAAAAACTGTATCGTCACCACACGCTTTATCCGGGTGGTTTACGAGAAAAATCAGTTAAAGAAATGCTCGACACCAAACCGGAACGCATTGTCGAACTTGCTGTCAGAGGTATGTTACCGAAAACAAAGCTCGGCAAAGCGATGGCGAAAAAATTGAAAGTTTACGCGGACGGCGATCACCGCCACATCGCACAAAAACCTGAAACGATTGAAATTGAAACAAAATAACATTGGTGGTGAGTGATGAGTGATGAGTGATTAGTGGAAAAAACTAAAACTCACCACTCACTGCTCACCATTTATCACTAAAAAAGATATATGGCAGATATTCAGTATTACGGCACAGGTCGCCGAAAAACTTCGACAGCGAGAGTCTATCTTCGTCCGGGCAGCGGCGATATTATTGTAAATCGTCGCGGCTTTGACGAATATTTTCCGAACGAAGCGTTGCGGATGATTATCCGTCAGCCGCTTCGCTTGACCGACACCACCGAAAAATTCAACATTTTAGTCAATGTGAATGGCGGCGGAACGGCGGGACAAGCCGGTGCGGTGCGTCACGGAATCACCCGCGCATTGCTCGAATTCAACGCTGATTTGCGTCCGACTTTGAAAAAAGCCGGACTCGTGACACGCGACCCGCGCCAGAAAGAACGTAAGAAATACGGACAGAAAGGAGCGCGCAAGCGTTTCCAATTCTCGAAACGTTAATTAGTTGTTATAAATTCCGCATTAGATCACTAATTCGCGGGATTTATAACTTTAGACCATCGCCAAAGTTGATTGGTTTAGCAAAAAAACTTCGGCGAGTACAAAAACCAATAAGGTAAAGGAGATAATTAGTTTGGCTACAGTAACAATGAAGGAACTCCTCGAAGCAGGCGTTCACTTTGGTCACCAGGTTCGTCGTTGGAATCCGAAAATGAAGGAATATATTTTCGGTGAACGCAACGGTATTTATATTATTGATTTACAGAAAACACAGAAGCTTTTCCGTGACGCGCTCGCGTATGTCACCGAAGCGGTCGCTGAAAAACCGAATATGAAGGTCTTGTTTGTCGGCACAAAACGCCAGGCGCAGGACGCAATTAAGGAAGAAGCCGAACGCGCCGGACAATATTACATTAATAATCGCTGGCTCGGCGGACTTCTGACGAATTATCAAACGGTTCAGAATTCGATTCAAAAATTGAAAAATATCGAAGCGATGAAAGAAGATGGTCGCTACGATATGTTGACGAAAAAAGAACGTCTCGGAATGGATCGTCAGCAGGAAGGCTTGATGAAAAATCTCGCGGGCATCAAAGACATGAAAGGTCTGCCCGATATGATCTTCATCATTGACGTTCGCAAGGAAGAAATTGCCGTTGCGGAAGCCAATCGTTTGGGCATTCCGGTCGTTGCGGTTGTCGATACAAACTGCTCGCCGGAAGGCGTTGACCACGTAATTCCGGGCAATGACGATGCGCTTCGCGCGATCCGGCTTTTTGCCTCGCGCATCTCGGATGCAATTCTCGAAGGTCAAAACTTCGGAACTGAAGGCGGCGTCGGTGCAGTGACTGAAGAAGGTGAAACCGAAACAGCAGCAGCTGTTGAACCGGAAACTCAAGTTGCCGATAAAACACCGGAACCGGTTGAAGCAGTCGAAACCGCAGCTCCGGCAGCAGCCGAAGAGCCGCAAGTGGCTGAGGCGACGACCGAAAATGAAGTCGAATCTGTGAAAACGGCGGCGGAAGAAACGGCGGAAAGCACGGAAGCAAAGGTTCAGGATGAAGAATCAAACGAAGCGACCGCCAGTTAATTAAATTTTTCTTTTCAAATTTCGCGTAGCTCTTTTCGTTTGATTACAAAACGAGCTACGCTTTTTTATAAAATTTTTACTAATATATTTTGGAGTTTATTATGGCAGAAATTACAGCAAGTGCAGTAAAATCCCTGCGCGAAAAAACCGGCGCGGGAATGGTTGATTGTAAAAACGCATTGGTCGAAGCAAACGGCGACGAAAACCAAGCCGTCGAAATTCTTCGCAAAAAAGGAATGGCGAGCGCCGACAAAAAAAGCGGTCGCGTGACGGCTGAAGGCGCCGTCGGTTCCTATATACACATGGGCGGCAAAGTCGGCGTGATGGTCGAGATCAACTGCGAAAGCGATTTCGTCGCACGCGGCGAAGAGTTTCAACAGCTCGTCAAAGACGTGGCGATGCATATTGCCGCCACCGACCCGCGTTTTCTGAATCGCGAAGACGTTCCGACGGACGTTCTCGATAAAGAACGCGAAATTTTACTCGAACAGCTCAAAAACGATCCGAAGAACGCGAGCAAACCGGAAGATGTTTTGAATAAGATCATCGAAGGACGTTTGAATAAATTCTACGAAGAAAACGTTCTCGTTGACCAGCCGTTCGTCAAAGACCCGTCAAAAACGGTCGGCGAACTGGTCAAAGAAAAAGTTGCTTCGATCAAGGAAAATATTGCGATTCGCCGTTTCACGCGTTACAAAATGGGTGAAGGCATCGAGAAAAAACAAGACGATTTCGCGGCGGAAGTCGCTTCAATGGTCGGATAACTTTAGTTCAAAGAGTTTTTAGAGTTTGTAGAGTCTATCGAGTAAAATCTTTAACTCTACAAACTCTACGAACTCAGTAAACTCTACAAACTAACATGAAGCCTGCATACAAACGCATTTTGCTTAAACTTTCCGGCGAAGCCTTGATGGGCGGGCAGAATTACGGCATTGATACGAATGTTGCCGAATCGGTTGCGCGCGAGATCAAAGCCGTTCACGAACTCGGCGTTGAAATCGCGGTCGTCGTCGGCGGCGGAAATATTTTTCGCGGCGTTTCAAAATCGGCAGGCAATATGGACCGCGCCGCCGCCGATTATATCGGAATGCTCGCAACTGTGATGAACGCCGTTGTTTTGCAGGATGCGCTCGAACAGATCGGTGTGATCACGCGGGTTTCATCGGCGATTGATATTCCGCAGCTTGCCGAGCCCTTTATCCGCCGCCGCGCCGTGCGTCATCTGGAAAAAAAACGTGTCGTGATTTTCGCCGCCGGAACCGGCAATCCTTTTTTCACGACCGATTCAGCCGCCGCGCTTCGTGCCCTTGAAATTAAAGCCCAGGTGATTTTCAAAGCCACAAAGGTCGGCGGAATTTATTCGGCTGATCCGATGATTTTTCTTGAAGCCGAAAAATACGATAAAATAACTTATCAGGAAGTTCTTGAAAAGCAGTTAAAGGTAATGGATGCTTCGGCAATCTCGCTTTGTATGGACAATAATCTGCCGATTATGGTCTTTAATATGAAAGAGTCGGGCAATATCCTGAAAGCCGTCTGCGGCGATCTAACGATCGGAACGCTCGTCACGGTCGGCAAAAACAAAAAAACTGCCTGAAAATTTTTACTAATAATTTTTGAGAAAACTATGAGCGTAGATACAGTTTTGAAAGATACGAAACCGAAAATGGAAGCGGTTATCGAAGATTTAAAGCGAAAACTCGGAAATGTCAGAACCGGACGCGCAACGGTCGGGTTTCTCGATGCGGTTGTCGTTGATTATTACGGATCGCCGACGCCGCTGAGTCAGATGGCTTCGGTTGCTGTTCCCGAACCGCAGTTGATCACCGTCCAGCCATGGGATATGTCGCAGCTTAATGCCGTCGAAAGAGCGATTATCGCGGCAAATCTCGGCGTTAATCCTTCAAACGACGGGAAAGTCATTCGTTTACCGATTCCCGCACTCAACGAAGAACGCCGCAAACAGCTTGCCAAACAAGTTCACGAAATTGCCGAAGAACACAAGGTTGCCGTCCGTATTGTCCGTCAGGCGTCGAACGACGCTTTGAAAAAAATGCTCAAGGACAAAACGATTTCCGAAGACGATGAGCGTTACGGTTTGGACGAAGTTCAAAAATTGACCAATACTTTCACAGGGAAAATTGACGAGCTCGCCAAAACGAAAGAACAGGAAATTATGCACGTTTAATGTAACGTAAAATTGAAAATGGAAAGTGGAAAGTTATGAATTTAACTTTCCACTTTCCATTTTCCGTTTTGCGCTATTGTTATTTCGCCATCGAGAAGACGTCGCTGGCAACTTCCGTATTGATTAAGATATCTTTCGCCTTAAAATCGGCGTAAATCGTCGCAAAACCGAGTTCAAAGCGCTGCGCGTATTTTTCGGGAATCTTCACGCCGTCAACCTCGCGGATCTTGTCTATTTCAACCGAGGTCGTCACGTTCCTCTCGTTAAAAGTATAACTTGCCTCGTAGCCTTTGATTTGTCCCGTTTTTTCATCGACAAAAAAATCCGTGTAATAGCCTTCGGGCGAAGTAATGCGGAAACCTGTTTTTTTCTTGCTTTTTTCGGGCAATGCCGAAACCGTGTAGCCTTTCTCGTCCAATTTCTGTAAAAGCGGCAAACCTAGACGGTTGATCGGCGGAAGCGTAAAATTCGGGATTGACGAAACGGTTTGCTCGCCGTCGTAAATTTGTTTGAAGGGCTGAAACGGATTAGTTATTTCGTAGCGGTATTTGTCGCCCGAAAAGATCATTGCAAACGCCGAGGGGAAAGTCTGTGTCGGCGAGCCCGAAATGTCGGCGGTTCCGCGTACGATTAAAGTCTTCATATTCTTAAACTTATCACCGCCTTGCGCAGTCAGCGCGGCTTTCGCCAAATCAACCGGTTCAGCCGTTTTGGTTTCCGCCACGGTCGGATTTTCCTTCCCTTTTTTTTCTTTCGGATTTTGTTCCTTTTGAGCAAAAATACCGACCGCAAAAATTAAAACGACCAATAAAACGTTTAGCTTTTTCATATATTCATCTCTCAAAATCGAATTGTTTCTAAATACGAAAATGAGGGACAAAAGTTTTCCTTTCGTCCCTCATCATTTATAACGCATTAGTAAAAAATTACCAACTAAACCGTGCTTGCAGCTCGATACGGCGATTGCCGGAATTTCCGCCGCCGCCGAAAGGTCCGAAACCGCCCTGCGTCGTGGTTGATTGTCCGAAACGGCTCGAACTCAAGTTTCCGATCGGGTTGCCGAGATTGACGGTGTTAAAAAGATTGGAAAATTGCATTCCAAGCGTCAGATTATATGGGCTGCTGCCGCCACCGCCGCCGCCGCCGAAACCGCCGCCGCCGCCAACAACTGCAACTTGACCACCGCCGCCGCCGCGATTTCCACCGCCGCCGCCACCGCCTCGATTTCCGCCGCCGCCGCGACGATTTCCGCCGCCGCCTTGTGGGTTCGTATTGGCAGTCGTGTTTCTTTCCCCGCCGAATCCGAAGGTCTTGCTGACATTCAAGTTGACGTTAAAGAACGAAGGTCCTCTGCCGTAATTACGCGGAATGATCGCGTTCGGGTCCTGACCGCTGACATCGCAAAACGAATTTGTCAGACCGCGTTGAGTACAAGCCGCGGATAACTGTGCAAAGGTCGGGCGTTCAGTGTAAATCGTATCGCCGTTCGTATCAATGCCTCGTATGATATTAAACGGTCTGCCCGAAGAAGCCACGATAAACGGGCTCAAGCGAATATTCCAGGGCATCGTGAATGAACCGCCGATGAAAAGATTATGTCTGACATCGAGCGAAGAGTTGCCGTATTCGCCGCTCAGATCATAAGTGTAAGCCGGAAAACTTCCGGTTCCGTCGGTATCGCTCTTGGCAAAACCAAGCCGATAGTTACCGAACAGCTGAATTTTCTGACTAACCTGCGTACGGAAATTGAAGATCACCTGGTGCTGGGTCAAAAACCCGCTCGATTCGTATTGATAAATATTTCCCCGCGTCGGGTCGGGTCGCACTGCACCGGCGCAATTGGTCGGAGTTGCACAAAACGGCGCGTTGATATTGCGCGTGCGGAGCAGATGAATATTTCGCGAAGCGATATAGAAAACCGCAACGTTGGTTTTGAACGGCAATTGACGTTCAACTCCGAGAGCCGTTTGAATCGTGTAGGGCGATTTCAGATCCGGCGCCACAACGCGCGTCGTGCTTGAGAACGGAATTGACGCCGCGATTTGCGCAACGGTCGGCACATTCGTGACACCGTTGAGCGAGAAAACCGGCTGACTCAAAAGCGCGATCGAGGCTTGGCGAACAACCGGATCCAGATCATTTGCGTTAACAATGTAGTTCAATTGTTGTGTGCCGTCGAAGCGATTTGCCTGAAGCGTCAGGTTTTCGCTGAAACGGTCGAAGAAAACTCCGATGCCGCCGCGGATAACCGTTTTCGGCTGACGCGCGCCGCCCGCGCCGGGTGACCACGAAAAGCTGAAACGCGGTGCGAAATTCAGATTGTCTTTGATATTATTTTGATTTTCGTAACGGAGACCGAAACTCAAAGTCAAATCCTGCCGCATACGCCAATCGTCCGTCACAAATAAACCGACATCATACTGCGTGACATCCGCCAAAGGATTTCCGGCTGTGATCGAAAACTGAGTCGGAATAAAATTGTTGTAACGTGAATCCGTAACACCTAAAATTCGATTGCGATACTGGTTTATCGAATCAACCGCAGGAATTACGGTACAAGTCGGAGGGTTCACCGGATCGCATCCGGAAGGAGTACGTCTTTCGGAAAATCCCGGAAATGTAAAAGTTCCGCCGAAATTCGATTCCGAACGGTCTTTGAGCGTCGTTCCGCGAAGTCTGCCGCCGAATTTGATCGCGTGCTGCGAAGCTTTTCCGAACGAAGTTGTCGTGTAATTCTGGAGTTCCCAGTTGTTTTGACGATTGTAATTCAAACCGATCTGCGCGCCGCCGCCCGTGAAGGCTGAGGCAACATTGATGGTCGGGATCGAATTGTCGCCCGTTTGTTCGCGATTATTAAACTCGTAGGAAAATCGCGTTTCGTTGACCGTTTTGGCATTGAGAACCGCCGTTTCCGTCAAACGAAGCTCGTGTTGAGTATTGGTCGTC
>DATLOR010000288.1:0-11112 GCA_035536135.1 Pyrinomonadaceae bacterium
TGTCAAAATTGCCGCCGCGCTCAATCATCCGCCGAAAAGGGTCGCGTTTGTTTCCGACATTTTAGCCGAACTCGACGCGGCGCGAAACGCGGGTTTTGAGACCGTGCTTTCGGTGCGCGCGGGCAACGGGCAAATCACGGAAGATTTTACGCATCGAAGCGTCAATAGTTTTGATGAATTAACTTTTTAAGTTCCAAGTCTCAAGTTCCAAGTCGGATTCGTTTTTTTGACCTGGAACTTGAGACTTGGGACTTGAGACTCAATATAATTTAGGAGCAATTATGAGCAATAATAATTTAGAAACAGCCACTTTGGGCGCGGGATGTTTTTGGTGCGTCGAAGCGGTTTTTGATGATCTGAAAGGTGTCACGGACGTTGTGTCGGGTTATTCGGGCGGGCACACGGAAAATCCGACCTACCGCGAAGTTTGTTCGGAAACGACCGGACACGCCGAAGTTGCGCAGATAACTTTTAATCCCGAAGAGATTTCATTTGCCGATATTTTGCGCGTCTTTTTCGCGGTTCACGACCCGACGACTTTGAACCGGCAGGGAAACGACATCGGCAGCTCGTATCGTTCGGCGATCTTTTATCATTCGCCGGAGCAGAAACAAGCGGCGGAAGAAATTATCAGGGAAGTGACGGAAGCGGGAATTTACGATAAACCGATCGTCACGGAAGTTACCGCGTTCGATAAATTTTACCCGGCGGAAGATTATCATCAGGAATATTTTGCGAATAATCCGGCACAGCCGTATTGCGCGGCGGTCGTCGCGCCGAAGGTCGCAAAATTCAGAAAGCAGTTTGTCAGCCGTTTGAAAAAATAGTTTATTAAATTTTAAGCGAAGAAAAAGGCAAAAGTTTTGGAAGCATAATTCCTTACTTTTGCCTTTTTACTTTTTACTTGAAATTACTTTTCCGGGGGAATCTCTTTGGTGTTTCCGCGTTCGAGTTTGGCGAAACGCGAATTGCCGAGCCACGACGGCATCGTATCGGCATTAGCCAGCCGCCAGCCCATAATTCCCATCACGTCGGCAACGGTTTTCGCGCCTTCCCACGACCAGTCCTTTTGAATGATGTCGCCGGGCTGGTGATAGTCGGTCTTTTCCCACAACTTGCTGCGGTCGATCCATTTCTGCGGATCGCCTTCGGGCGCGCCCAAAAGCATCAGCGCCGGAACGCCGCGTTCGACAAACGAATAATGGTCAGAGCGATAGAAGATTTTTTCATCGGGCATCGGGTCGGGAATGACCTTGATACCGAATGCGCCGGAAACATCGTCCAGAATAATGCCGATCGTTGAATGTTCCGCGCCGAACCCGACAAAGGTTTTCACCGGACCGTAAACTTCCGTGCCGATTCCGTCGAGATTTAAATTACCCGCAACCTTTTTAATATCCCAGGTCGGTTTTTTCGACCAGTATGCCGAGCCGTAAAGCCCGTATTCTTCGCCCGTGACGGCGAGAAAGATAAGGGAACGTTTCGGTTTGTTCGGCGATTTTGAAAAAGCTTCGGCAACCGCGAGCATTTCCGCCGTGCCGAGCGCGTTGTCCGCCGCGCCGTGATAAATTTTATCGCCTTCTTTGCCGTAAGCATCGTAATGCGCCGAAAACAAAACGGCTTCTTCCTTTAATTTCGCGTCCGTGCCTTCGATGTAGCCGACGACGTTGTTTGAAATGCCTTTCGTCGTTTTATATTTGGCGACGAGCTTGGCTTTCTGGTTGAGCTTGAACGGTTTAAAGGCGTTCGTTTCAGCCTGCGCCGCCGCGTCCTTGAGCGTCACGCCCGATTTGGCGAAAAGTTTTTCCGCCGCCTTTGCGCCGACATAGATAAGCGGCGGAAAGCCTGTCGGATAACCCTCTTCATTCGGCAGCGTGATCTGGCGGCGGCTGAAATAGCTGATGCTTTCTTCGGTCAGCGAATCTTCGGTTCCGTTGCCGACATAAACAATTGCCGCCGCGCCTTTTTGAATCAGATTTCGACTAAAAACAGAGCTCGCTTTATTGTCACTCCATTCTTTTTTCGTGATGCCCGAAGGATAACCGTTAAACAAAACGACGATTTTGCCCTGCACGTCAATGCCTTTCAGATCGTCGCGGTTGATCGATTTGACCTGAATGCCGTAGCCGGCGAAAACCATCTCGCCGCTTACTTCCGAGTTGCCGTTATTCATCGGCAAAAGACTGAAATCCGTGCCGAAATTGAGCTTTTCCTCGCCGATCGTGAGCGCGGTTTCAGCCGTCGGAGCAGTTTCCTTAAAATCGATTTTTTGCAGATAAGAACCTTTATCGCCGAGCGGTTTTAAGCCGAGCGATTTGAAACGGTCGGCAATCCAGTTTGCGGCTTTGTCGCCGCCCGCCTGCATTGTGCCGCGTCCTTCCATTTCGTCGGACGAAAGCGTCGCGGTCACGTCCTTGATCGTCTGAACGTCGATCTTTGCCGCGAGCTCTTGTTCTTCGGCGGCGAGAACCGCTTTCGCGGGCGCGACCGTCTGGGCAAGAATCTGCCCGAAAATCAGAAGGCTGACGAGCATTGCGGACATCGCCCGCCGCAATTCAAACACAGACCTTCCCTTATTTTTATTCATAAAATTTTATTTTTCCTCGTTTGATTTGAGATTTGTTGTTCATAGATTCGCTAAATCGGCAAATAGTTGTCAAATGAAAAAGCCTTTCTTATTACAGAAAGGCTTAATAAATCGTTAAAAAATCACGTTCGGCGGATATTCGGGAATCGGTTCCGGCGGTGTCGGAAAAGGCTCCGGGTTCGGTTCGGGAATCGGATCCGTGACCGGATACGGGTCAGGTTCGACCGGCGGGAGATCGGGAATTTCCGGCTCATGCGGTTCGGTGACCGGATTTTCCGGTTCGTCAGGCTGTAATTTTATTTCGTCGAAATTATTCATAATTTTTCTCCTCTACTTGTTATTTTCTTCGGCAAGAGCGTCGGCGTGGCGATGAACCAATTTCCAATCATCTCCTTCACGCCGAAAAATTTCGGTGATTCGCAAATTGAATTCGACCGTTTCCGGTTTTCCTTTGAAATAGACGGCGGCGCGCTGAAAACCCGTCCAGTAAGCAATTTCGTCGCTTGCCGCCATCTGCAGGATTTCAAATCGGCTTTTACTGCCGGAATCAAAACTTTTCGCATCCGCTTCGTAGCGCGATAGAACATCCCTTGCGCCCTGCACAAAACCGCCGTTCGGCGCAAAAAAAGTCGCGTCCGAAACTTCGGCAGAAAGCAAGGCAAGCGGTTCGGCGTCGCCGTTGACATACGCTTCGGCGGCGGCTTCGCGCTGTTTTATAAATTCCTTGAAATCTTCCAAATTGCTGTTCATAGTTTTCTCTTTTTTAAACGGTCGCTTCGCTCAAGACGGAAACGACCGTTTTATACTTCATAAAACAAGAAATTTTTAATCGTCGCCGATTTCGATCTCGTGTTTTTTCGCCGCTTTTTTGATCCGGCTTTTTATCGTCGCGACTTCGTCCGCGTCGTATTTCGCCGCGTTGTCCTTGTGATTGATATAGCTCCACGCGGCGCGGACGTGTTCGGGCGTGTCGATCGGATATTTATTGTTGGTCGGGTCGGCAAACTCCACGTCGCCGTATTTATGTTCACCTGTTTCGGGATTTGTATCCTCGCGTTTATCAATTTTCGTTCCTGTTTTACTCATAATTTTCCTCCTTGATTTTTATAAAATACCCCTTTTGTTTTTACTTGACCGGCACGATCCGCATGATCCGGTCGTCGTCTTTCGCCGCAGTTCCGCGTCCGTCGCGGTTAGACGTTGAAAAATAGATAAAGCCGTCGGGACCTTGCGCCATTTCGCGGATCCTGCCGTAAGCGCCTTTTAACAGATCTTCCTGCGACACCACGCTGCGACCATTTAAAATGACGCGGATGATCCGCTCGCCGCGCAGACAGCCGAAAAATAGATTTCCTTTGAAAGCCGGAAACGCGGCGGCGTTGTAAACCAGCGCGCTTGCCGGAGCGCATGCCGGCGAATATTCCAGAAGCGGCGATTCCATTCCGTCTTTTTTCAGCGCGCCGTAGATTTCCGCCCAGCCGTAATTTTTTCCGCGCTCGACGATATTTACCTCGTCCGCGCCGCCGCCTTTGCCCTCAAAACCCGACGGCCCATGTTCGGTCTGAAACATCAGACCGTCCGCCGACCACGCCAAACCCTGCGCGTTGCGATGCCCGATCGTGTAAATTTCGGGACGGTAATTTTTGTCCTTGACGAACGGGTTATCTTCGGGAACGCTGCCGTCATCATTGAGCCGCAGAGTTTTTCCGGCGAGCGAATCGGTCTTTTGCGCGAGATTCCAGTCGGTCGAATCGCCCGTCGTGACATAAAGTTTGCCGTCCGGTGCAAAACGCGCGCGCGTTCCGGCGTGATTCGGCGAGGCGGGAATGTTTTCGACGATGATTTTCGGTTCTAAAAAGGTTTTGCCGTCGAATTTATAGCGCACGACCTTGACCTGTTTACCGTCGCCGCGATAAGCGTAGGCGAGGTAAACGAATTTGTTTTCCTTGAAATTCGGATGGATCGAAATATCCATCAAACCGCTTTCGCCCGAAGGCTCAACGTCCGGAACTTTGAAAACCGGTTCGGCTTTTAGTTTTCCGTTTTCGATGATCCGAACTCTGCCCGGACGTTCCGTAAAAATCAGGTTTCCGTCAGGCAGAAAAGCGAAACCCCACGGAACTTCCAAGCCGCCCGCAACGGTTTCGACGCGGAATTTGGCATCGCCTTTCTGCGTCGAAACGGTTTGGCTTTCGGCAATACCCTTCGGCGCCTGCCCGCAGGCGACAGTCATCAAAACACCGCTCAAAATTAAACCGAAAATAACTTGCTTCATAAAAAGTTAGACGCCGCCAAACCGCAAATCGTTCCAAAAATCTCTCTTCTCCAGCTGATTGGTTGAGCCGCTTGAATTTTGTTCAAGCGGCTTTTTGTTTAAGTTCCTAGAGCGAACCGCCCTGCGTTTTCGAAAGATTATCGGTTTTTTTATCCGACAGCGAAACGACATTGCCGGACGGTTTCTTGGCGGTTTCGGTTTCGACCGTTTTCCAGGTGCCGCGTGTTTCCTCGGCAGTCTTTGACAGCAATACGGTGTTTCCGTCAATTGATTTGACCGAATCGGTCGGAATCAGATGATGTTTGCCGTCGGTTGAATCCTTGCGCATCAATTTGATTTCGCCGTATTCAACGCGGTCAACCGTCCCGAGATGTTCGCCGTCCGCACCGACGACTTCCATTTTTTCGCGAATATCGAACGTATTGATTTTATTTTCGCCCGAATTTCCGCCGAAACGCTTCGGCAAAAATCCGCCGCTTTGCTGTTTTAAAGCCCGCGAATTGAGCAGCGCGGCGATTCCTAAGCCTGCGCCGATCGCCAGCAGACTGCTGATCACCGGATGAATTTTCGCGCGTTGGTAAAGGCTGTCTTCCATCACAAAGCGTTCCTGTGCGCCGCGTTCACGCAGATCGGAATGCGTTTCATAGAGTCCTTCGGGACGATTCGGATCCGCCGGTTTGCCCGAATCCTGCTGCGATTCGCCGGTCAATTCCATAAATTTATCGGTCAGACGCGGCGCGTAGGTTGCCATCGCCGAATGCGCCGCCGCCATTTCGCCGACAAAGAAATCGCGCACCTGATTTTGAGCGCAATGCAGAATCGCTTCTGCCACGAGCTCCGGCGCATAAACCGGCGGCGGCAGAGTCGGTTCGAAATCCATATAGTTTTTTGCGTGTTCGGGGAACGGCGTGTGAATCGCCGTCGGTTTGATCAAAGTGACTGAAATCGGAAGCTCGTCGGCTTCGATCTCCATCCGAAAAGCATCGGTAAAGCCTTTGACGGCGTGTTTCGATGCCGCGTACATTCCGATCAGCGGCACGGGCGTATCGGAAACTTCGCTGCCGACATTGATCAGTGCGCCGCCGCGTGTCCGCAGATGTTCGACGGCAATGCGCGAGCCGTAAACCACGCCCCAGAAATTCGTTTCAAAAAGTCTGCGTGAATCTTCGTTCGAGACATCGGCGATCTTGCCGTAGATCGCGCCGCCCGCGTTATTGACCCACGTATCGAAACCGCCTAATTCATTGATCGCTTTATTTGCCGCACTGCGGAGCGCGTTTTCGTCGGCGACATCCGCCGCATAGGTGATCGCGCGTCCGCCGCCCGCATTGATCTCGTCGGCTAATTTATTGAGCGCGTCATAGTTTCTGGCGATCAGTAAAAGGCTTGCGCCCTGCTCAGCCGCCATGCGCGCCGTCGTTAAACCGATCCCGCTGGTCGCGCCGGTAATAACTATCGTTTGTTCGCTGATTTTCTTTAAATTCATAACTGCTTACTTCCTTTATTGATAAATTTAAGATGATTTTTCGAGCAGTCCGCCGCGTTTAGCGAACTGCCCGGTTATTTTCTGTTTAAAGCGAAGTTTTTACTTCATTTTCGCTTTAATTCCATTGATCATTTCGAGATGCTTTTTCAGCGTCGGCAGAGTTTTGGTCGTAAACGCTTTGATGTCGGCATCCGAATTGTCGGTGTTGTCGTCAAAGAATTCAACGTCTTCCTTGTGGTCGTCGACCATTGCGTCAACGTAGGCTTTGTCAAAATCCGCGCCGGACAATTTGCTTAGATCGTCGACCGTTGATTTATGACTGCCGATGTCGGTCGGGAGAACAACGCTCTTTTTCGCCGCCAGAGCCTTGAGCTCGTCATTTGCTTTGGTGTGGTCTGTGACCATCATCTGCGCAAATTTTTTCACGTCCGCATTCTGCGCTTTTTGGAGCGCGAGCTTTCCGAGTTCGACTTCCGCCATTCCGCCCTGCGCGGCTTTTGTCCAGAAATTGTCCTGCACGACCGCCGTGTTGCTGTTTACGGAACTCGTCATATTGGAATTCATTGAATTAGTGTTCACTGAATTGGAACTGCGATTATTCATATTCGGCTGTGGGCGGTTCGGCGAGGTCGCGTCGCTGCTGTTATTGGGATTGCATCCGAATAGCGAAATTGCCAAAAATCCGATTAAAAAACTAAAACTGATACGTCTTCTCATATTTTCTCCTTGAAAAAGGCGGACAAAATTTGCCCGCCGAATGCATGATTTTCCTCTGAACTATTTTCGATTATTGTTTGTGTTGGAGTTTGAATTCATATTTTTATCGCCGTCCGCATTTTTCCTGGGCGATTTCATACTCTTCATCTTGTCGCTCATCGCTTTCGCCGATTCGAGATGAGCCTGCAGAACCGGCAGAGTTTTGGCGGCAAAGGCTTTGACCTCCGTGTCCGTGCCTTTGCCGGCTTGTTTTTGAAACAAACCGACTGCCTTTTCGTGGTCTTTGACCATCACTTTGACAAATTCCTTGTCGAATTCGTCGCCCGAAAGCGAGTTCAATTTATCGTAAGCCGCCTTTTGCTTGGCATTGACCTCGGTCGGCAGCGTCGCGCTTTTGCTTGCCGCCAGACTCTTTAACTCGTTGTTCGCCGCCGTGTGGTCGTCGACGATCTTTTGCGCCATTTGCTTGACCTCGTCATTTGAAGATTTCTGCAGAGCGAGATTTCCGAGCATTACTTCCGCCATTCCCGCCTGTGCGGCATCATTCCAAAAACTGTCCTGATTCGATGCCTCGGTAACGAATCCATTTAATACAAAAGTTCCGATTGCCAGAACTGCATAAAATGCGAATATTTTTCTCATGATTTCTTTCCCCTTGTCCGTAACCGGAACCTAAACTACTGGAAATTCCGATACTTACACGATTTGCCGCGTTTGACGGCAGATCGTTTTCAGACCGGAAATTTCCTCAAAACAACTTGTAACTGTTTAAGTTTTGTGCAAGCAGAGTGCCAGAAATTCGGGAGGCTCTAAACGGCTCTTTCGGAGAGTTCGAGCCATCTTTCGGTGTCGCCTTCGAGCTGGGCGGTAAGTTTCTGTTGTTCGGTGAAAAGCTCGTTGACTTTGCGGGAATCGGTTGCAAACTGGTTTAATTCGACTTCGATCTGAGCGAGGCGCGCTTCCGCGTGGGGAATTTTAGTTTCGAGCGTTTCGAGCTCGCGATTTTCTTTGAACGTGAGTTTTTTCGGCGCGCCGATTTCCGCTTTTTCTTTTATTTCGGATGTTTGGGCGGCAGGTTTGATCACGGATTCCGAACGCTTTTCGGCTTCCTCGCGTAAGGTGCTTTCAAGATACGCCGAATAATCGCCCGCGAATTCGCGCACTTTGCCGCCCGGTTCGAACCTGAAAATGTTATCGATCGTGCGGTCGAGAAAATAGCGGTCGTGGCTGACGACGATCAATGCGCCCGCAAAATCGTCCAGATATTCTTCGAGCGCGATCAGCGTCGGAATATCGAGATCGTTCGTCGGTTCGTCGAGCAGCAGAACATTCGGCTGCGCCATCAGAATGCGCAAAAGATAAAGCCTGCGCCGCTCGCCGCCCGAAAGATTGCCGATAAACGAATACTGCGCGGCGGGCGCAAACAGAAATTTTTCGAGCATCTGCGAAGCCGTGATCTGATTTCCGTCAACGGTCGTCACGTATTCGGCAACTTCTTTGATGTAGTCGATCACGCGTTGTTCCTCGTTGAGCGCGCGGCTTTCCTGATCGTAATAACCGATGTGCACGGTTTGCCCGATTTCGATCTCGCCCGCGTCCGGTTTGACGCGACCGGTCAGCATTTCTAAAAGCGTCGTTTTGCCCGAGCCGTTTTCGCCGATAATTCCGATGCGGTCGTCGCGTTTTAAAAGATACGAAAAATTATCGATCAATTTCCGCTCGCCGTAAGATTTTGAAAGATCGCTGATTTCGACAATTTTCGTTCCCAAACGTTTTGAGCCGATCGCGATATCGATCTCGGATTTGGCTTTTTCCTTCGGCTGCGCCATCAGATCGTAAGCGGCGTTGATGCGGTGTTTCGATTTGCGCGTCCGCGCTTTGGCGCCGGTGCGGAGCCACGCGAGTTCCTTTTTGATCAGCTGTTCGCGTTTGTGTCCTTCCGTAACGCGCAGGTTTTCCTGTTCTTCCTTTTTTTCGAGATAATACGCGTAATTTCCGGCGAAGGCTTGAATCGCGCCGCGCTCGATCTCAAAGATGCGGTTCGTCACGCGGTCGAGAAAATAGCGGTCGTGCGTGACGAGCAGCAGCGCGCCCGTATAACGCCGGAGATAATCTTCGAGCCATTCGATCGTGTCCGCGTCGAGATGATTGGTCGGCTCGTCCAAAATCAAAATGTCGGGTTTGAAGATCAGTTCGTGCGCGAGCGCGACGCGTTTGCGCTGTCCGCCCGAAAGCGTTTTCATTTGCGCCGAGGTGTCGGTAATTCCGAGCCTCGTTAAAACATTCCGCGCATTCGTTTCGATTTCCCAGCCGCCCGAGATTTCGAGCTCGTGCTGCAGCTCGGAAACTTTTTCGAGCAGTTTCGCGTCGCTTCCGTCCAAAGCCAGATCGTGGCAAGCCGTTTCGTAATCGGCGATCAGTTTCATGACGCCCGAACTTGACGCGAAGATCGTTTCCAAAACCGTTTTCTCGTCGTCGAACTGCGGATTTTGCGATAAATACGCGAGAGTTTGACCCGAGGCGCGCACAACGCGCCCTGTGTCGGGCGTTTCCATTCCGGCGACGACGCGCAGAAAGGTCGTTTTGCCCGAACCGTTCGCGCCGATGATGCCGATCTTGTCCGTGTCTTCAAAACCGAGGCGGACGTTTTCGAAAAGCGGCTTGATGCCGAAATTTTTGCTGACATTTTCCAGAGAAAGAATGTTCATAAGGTTGATTTAACTTTACCGAATTAGCGGCGCATCGCCAAATTCGGCTTTTTTTACAAATTAAGAAGTTATACAATATCGGCAAACTTTCCTGAATTTGAACTGCAAAAACTGAATTTATGAATATCAAAAAAATTGCGCTCGTTTTCTTTATTCTCGGTCTGTCTTCGCTCGCCGTTTTCGCGCAAACGCCGTTCGTGAAAGTCAAAGATCATCAATTTTTGATCGGCGATAAGCCGTATTATTTTATCGGCACGAATTACTGGTACGGCACGCTTTTGGGACTCGAAAAAGACAAAAAGCGCGGCGTCGAGCGGCTTCGCAAGGAACTCGATTTTCTAAAAGCGAACGGCGTCACGAACCTGCGGATCATGGCGGGCGCGGAAGGTTCGGGCTTGATCAACGGGGTCACCCGCGTCGGTCCGCCGCTCCAGCCCGTGCAGGGAAAATTCAACACGGAAGTTCTCGACGGTTTGGATCTGGTGCTTTACGAGATGGGCAAACGCGATTTGAAAGCGATCGTCTTTTTCAGCAACAACTGGGAATGGAGCGGCGGTTTTCAGCAGTATCTGATCTGGAACAAGCTCGTGCCGAAAGAGCAGGAAACGCGCAAACTGACGTGGGACGAACAGCGCGATATCGTCAGTAAATTTTACGCCTGCACGCCGTGCAAAGCGGCTTATAACGAACAGCTCAGCCTCGTGATGAACCGCACCAACAAATACAGTAAAAAGCGGTACATGGATGACCCGGCGATCATGGCTTGGGAACTCGCGAACGAGCCGCGACCGATGCGCCCGTCAGCCGAAAAAGATTATAAAAAATGGATCCGTGACGTTGCCGCGCTGATCAAATCCAAAGACAAAAATCATCTTGTGACGCTCGGACACGAAGGCTCGATCGGGACGGAAAGTATGAAATTGTTCGAGGAAATTCATACGGATAAAAACGTCGATTATCTGACGATTCACATCTGGGCGAAGAATTGGGGTTGGTTCGAGGGCGAAAAGGTCGCCGAAGGTTTCCCGAATGTTATCGAAAAAGCCGCGAATTATCTGAACGAACACATCGCAGTTGCTGAAAAATTAAACAAACCGCTCGTCATCGAAGAATTCGGTCTGCCGCGCAACGCGCAATCGTTCGACATCAATTCTTCAACCTCTTTGAGAGATGATTATTACGGCAGAATGTTTGCGCGGGTCGCCGAAAGTGCAAAAACGGGCGGCGTGCTCGCGGGCGCAAACTTCTGGGCGTTCGGCGGCACTTCGCGTCCGACACGCGGACAGATCTTCTGGAAAGCGGGCGACGATTATATGGGCGACCCGCCGATGGAAGAACA
>DATLOR010000289.1:0-4006 GCA_035536135.1 Pyrinomonadaceae bacterium
TGACCAGTATTTTTTTCATACACATTTAACGATACACATTTTAATTTTTGGCGACAAGTTTGGAATTTGTTAAGGTTTATGACGAAAAACTCGCATTCGACCGTTTTCATAAATCGGCTGCGGTTCAAACCATTTGTTCAAAACTGCTTCGACCCGCGAATCTTTTCCCCAAACAAGTAAAGTGTTTATTTTCTGATTGTTTTCCGCCAGACAAGCTTCGAGTTTGGAAAGTTTTTCAGCGAAATTCTGACCCGGATTGTTTAATGAAAATGCGTTATGCTGCGTAAAATCAAAGACAAATTGTTTGTCGGCTGGATTTTTGGCGACGATCGGAAATAGATAATGCCCGATCTCGTAATTGTCCCAAACAAGCCGGTTCTGTTCGATTCCGAGATAATTATTCATCATCGGCATCGGAACCGAATGAAACCGCAGGCCGTCCTCGACCAAAACGACCGAAGCCAATTTATCATCGGGCGAAACCGTCGCCTGCGCGGAAAGAAATTCCTTTGCTTCCGCATTGGTTTGCAGCGAATACTCCCAAAGTGCGGCGGTTTGAAAGATCACGACAAAAAGCAGACAAATTTGAGCAAATTTTTTCAAACGGGCGGAATTTTCGGCGCGAAACAGCGGAATAAAGAAAACAAGTCCGCAGAGCAGAAGTCTTTCGCGCAGAACGCTTCCGTTCGTCAAACCGAAATCGTCAGGCGCAAAAACGGCGGCAAGAACGCAGGAAACAAGTAAAAAAACAAAAATCAGGTTGGTCTTTGAAAAAATATTTGTGTTGGCTTTTTCAAAAAACGTCGCGGTCGCCAATGAAACTATTGCCGTCAGAATCCATAAAATCGGGGTAAAGATCGCAAAATATTTGGAATTCCCGCCGATAAACGGGAAGGATTTTCGGCTGATCAGAATAAATGGGTCAGCCGTGCGGATCTGCGAAAACCAACTGACGAGCGACAGAGGGTTTTCCAGATTTCGCCACGCCGGAAAAAATCCGCCGCCGCTGACGCTCACGGATTTGTAAATTATGACGAGCGGCAAAATTGGTAAAAGTGCGATCAAAACACAAACAAAATTGCGTTTGATCTGCGGCTTTGAAGCTGAAAACGCGAGCATCAGAACGCTTCCCGCGAGAATTGCAAAACTAACGATATGACTAAAATAGGCGAGCAAAAACAGCATTGAGAGGATCAAAGTTCGCCAGGGATTAATTTTCTCGCGCCAACTGAAAAACAGACCCATCGTGAAAACAAAACAACAGACACCGATCAGAAAATTGTAAAAACCGACAAACCAGAGCCAATTGAATCCGATCGCTGCGCCGATCAATAAACTGGTTTTTAATCCTTCAGTTCCGACCGTTTTCGCCCGCAGCCATCCGATCGAAGCAATGAAACCGGCAAAGGTCAGTGTGACAATGATTTTGGTTACTACGAATGGCGAGAAAAAGTTCAAAAACAGTACCATCAGCCAATGCCCGCTCGAATTCGGAACGGATATTGAATTGAAGGCGAAAAGTTCGCCGATCGAGGGATTGTCTTTGAGAAGCTCAAGCATCAAAAACGACGAGTAAAGATGCGCCGAGCCGTCTTGGTTAATGAAATATTCGACCGACCAAACCGGTGCACAGCAGAAAATAACCAGCAAAAGGAAAAATCCAAGGATGCGAAATTTCGGCGATGCGGAAACTTTCATAAAATCGAAATTATGACAATAAAAAACTAAAAAACAAAACCGGTCGGGCAAAATATTTTCGTTCAAATGACAAGACACTAATTGCGAATTTTGTTAAAATTCAATTTCTTTTCCGATGTAACTTAAAGAATAACTTTAATTGACGGCGTGCCGACACTTAGCCAAATACTTGAAGTCTGAAAATATTAAAAATTTGAACGAGCAAAAACCTGAACAAGTACTTTACGTTTGGAATTACCTTGAATGGGGCGGCGCACAGGTCTATTTTCTCGGCATTGCTTCAAGAATAAAGGACCGCACAAAGGTTAAATTCATTTTTCCGCGGGAAACGAACCGGCAGTTTATAAATTTTTGCGAGAATCTCGGGATCGAATATGAATTTCTCGAAGGCGTCGCCGATTTTAAACCGGCAACAACTTTGAAGCGAAAATTCGGAAGGCATTTGAACAAAATTCAAACGGAAATTTCGATGCTGAGATATTTGCGAAAGTTCGAACTAAAAGATTCGATTCTGCATATTGAGCTTGCTCCCTGGCAATCGGTTCTTGCGCTTTCGCGGCTTTGCCTCCGGCGGGCAAAAGTCTTTATGACGATGCATAATGCGCTTCCGTCAGTTTCAAAATGGCGGAATTTATTATGGAAACTGAAATTTTCGATTGTCACAAGATTCGATGATTTTTACATTTTTGCCTCAAATCAGGATGCAAAAAACAGTCTGAAGCCGTTTGTTCCAAAAGAATTCTTTGAAAAAATCAAAGTTACATACACCAACGTCAATCCCGACGAGGCGGATGAGGCTTTGCGTTTTGAACTCAACCGTGAAGATATTTTGAAAAAATTCGGTTTACCGAAGGATCGGTTTTTTGTCTTTTGCCTCGGGCAATTTATTGACCGCAAAGGACGTTGGACGTTTCTTGAAGCGGCAAAAAAAATCTTGAAAGATTCGCCCGACATTTGTTTTGTCTGGATTTCAAATTCGGATCTGACGGCGGAAGAATCGGCGAAAATTGAAAGTTACGATCTTGGCGACGGGTTTTTTCTGGTCAAATCCGAAGCGGTCGGCGACGAACATCTCGAATTGATGAAATTTTTGCGCATCGCGGATGTTTTTGCCCTGCCGAGCTTTGTCGAAGGTTTGCCGATTTCCTTGCTTGAAGCGATGTCACTCGGAATTCCGAGTATCTCGACCAATGTTTATGCGATTCCCGAAGCGGTAAAAAACGGCGAAACGGGGATTTTGATCGAAGCGGGCGACAGCGACGCGCTTGCCGAAGCTGTCAAAGCGTTGAAAGACAACGAAGCTTTGCGAAAAACATTAGGGCAAAGCGGAAGAGAATGGGTTTTAGCGAATTTTAACGAAAAGACGGTCGCCGAGATTGCCTTTCAAAGCTACGCGGAGGCATTTGAACAAAATAAATGACGGAAAAACCGGCAGAAAACAGCAAAAATATTGTTCGAAACAGCATCTACGGCTTTTCGACGTGGCTTTTGCCGCTCGCTTTGAGTTTTATCGCCACACCGATCATCGTCAAATCGCTCGGACACGAAGATTACGGAATTTATGCGCTCGTTTTGGGTTTTATCGCTTATTCGTTCAACTTCAATGTCGGGCGCGCCATCACCAAATATATTGCCGAATATCGCGCTGCCGGCGAAATCGAAAAGATCACGGAAGTCATTTCGGCAACTTTATTCATCAATCTGACGCTTGGCGGCGCAGGTTTACTGGCAATTTTCTCGACGGCTAATTTATTGGTCGCGAACGTTTTGAAAATCCAAGCCGAAGCGCAGGAAAAAACAGTCTACGCGCTTTATGTGGCAGGATTAACGATATTTTTTCTGATGCTCAATCAGGTATTCAATGCCATTTTGCAAGGACTTCACCGGTTCGATGTCTATGCAAAAATCTTTAACCTGAACAATATTTTGCTGATCTCGGGTAATCTTATTTTGGCTTTGAAGGGTTTTGGTCTGCTTTACCTCTTAAGCTGGAACCTTCTGATTACGGCACTTTCAGCAGCCGTTTCGGCAATTTCCGCCAAACGTCTTTTACCGGAGTTTTCGTTGAACCTGAAATTTCGGCGCGAAACGCTAAAACTTGTATTCGGTTACAGTTCGGGCGTCATTGCCTATCAAATACTGGCAAACATCCTACTGCTTTTTGAACGCAGCTGGATCACCGGCAAGCTCGGCGCGGAAAGTCTGACTTTTTATGTCGTACCGATGATGCTTGCGCTTTATATCCACGGTTTTATCAGCAGTTTAATGCTTGTGATTTTCCCGTTGGCGAGCGAATTAAAAAATGAAA
>DATLOR010000290.1:0-11537 GCA_035536135.1 Pyrinomonadaceae bacterium
AAACTCTGCTCTCGACTTGCAGTTATGAACTCCACCTTGAACCGAATAAAAATCCGTACCTGGTCTCGGCAAGCGGTCAAAACGACGTCAATAATACGCCGCTTTTAGGAACGCAGATCAGTATGATGGTTTTCCCGCTGATTCCGAACGATGTCAAACAACAACTGCCCAGCCAGGCGGAAATCGAGTTTGTTCATCCGCATAATCTCGGCAAATTCAATTTTTTGGTCAAAAAATCGCCCGCCGGATTTATTGTCACGATTCGACCGATGCTTTCGGAAAAACCGCCGACGCAGGAACAAATGGTCGAAAGCATTCTGGAAACATCTTCGGTTCTTTCGGCAGACCTGCCGTCCGCGCCCGCGAAACCAGATTTTGCACCGTTCAAATCCGAACCGTCGCCGCTCGAAACAGCCGGTTATTCGTTTGAAAGCGCTTCTTCGGAGAGTCAAAATAATGCGAGTATTCCGGTCAGTTCCTTTCCTTCGCCCGAGATCGAATTTGATGAGCCATACGCTTATCAAAGCGATACAACCAATTTCGTTGAGCCCGAGATCGAAATAGTTTCGGTCAACGACCCCGAATTTCAGACGACTTTTTCGGACGATGCGACCTACGAACCGCCGTTAAAACGGCAGGAATTCGAATCGGGCGAATACCTTCCGCCGACGTCGAATTTTGCGCCGGTTCAGGAAGATTATTCTTTCAAGCCCGAAGTGCAGGCGGTTTCGGAAAACTATCCGCAAACGCAAAATTATCAAAAAGCCGCTCCGTTCAAAGAGCAGTCAACCATTCAGGCGACGCAAACCGCCGGATTTGTTCCCGTTCATGCCAACTTACCGGCGCAAAAACGGATGGACGCGCTTTTTTATAAAATGGCGGAAATCGGCGCGTCGGATTTGCATATGAGCGTTTCGATGCCGCCGATGATCCGCAAAGACGGCAAAATGCTGCTTTTGGAATGCAATGAAACAACGCTCACGCCCGATTCGATCAAAGAACTTTTGACGTCGATCATGCCCGCGAAAAATCAGGAAGAATTTGCGCGGCGCAGCGATTCTGACTTTGCCTATGAAATTCCCGGTCTGGCACGTTTCCGCGCCAATATTTTCGCCGACCGCAAAGGTATGGGCGGTGTTTTCCGGATCATTCCGTCAAAGATTTTAACCGCCCAGCAGCTCGGGCTTTCGCAGGCGATAATGAATCTTTGCTCATTGTCGAAAGGTTTGGTCGTCGTGACGGGTCCGACCGGAAGCGGAAAATCAACCACGCTCTGCGCGATGGTTGACCATATCAACAAAGACCGCGAAGACCATATCATTACGATCGAAGACCCGATCGAATTTACGCACGAAAACCAAAAATGTCTCGTCAATCAACGCGAGGTCGGCAATCACACCGATAGTTTCAAAGACGCGCTCCGGGCGGCTCTGCGCGAAGACCCGGATATTGTGCTGGTCGGCGAAATGCGCGATCTCGAAACGATCTCGATCGCGATCGAAACCGCCGAAACCGGACACCTTGTTTTCGGAACGCTTCACACGACGACGGCGGCTTCGACCGTTGACCGCATCATCGACCAATTCCCTGCGGACCGGCAGCAGCAAATCCGCGTGATGCTCTCGGAATCCTTAAAAGGCGTGATCGCGCAGACATTACTGCCGAAAAAAGGCGGCGGTCGCGTTGCCGCGCTCGAAGTTTTGATCGTCACGCCTGCGATCTCAAACCTGATCCGCGAAGGAAAAACCTTCCAGATCGGTTCTTCGATGCAGACGGGTAAAAATATCGGAATGGTGATGCTCAACGACGCGCTTTTCAATCTCGTTCAGCAAGGCATCGTCGAACCGCGTGATGCGTATATCAAAGCCGTTGATAAAACAAACTTTGAAACGATGCTCACACGCGGCGGCTTCAAACTTTAACCGTTTTCAAAACTCTAAATTAAACAAAGAAAAGAGGCTTTACCAGAAAGCCTCTTTTCTCTTCGGGGGTTGGGAAGATTTTTGTTCGAACGGTCATTTCTTTTCATATTGAAAATCGTGGTAATTGAGATGTTCGACCAGATCGCCGTTTTCGTAGATCACGTCCACATCCATTTTCAGATCGTACTTTCCGCGCTCCAATTTCAGTTCGTCATACGGCATAAATAATTCGAGATCTTTGTAAACCGTGTCGTCGTAGCCCGGTTTCAGCGCACGGTAAACTGCGACCTGACCGTCTTTGCTCGAAAACGATTTGCTCGTTGATTTCAATTTCGTACCGTCCGATTTTTCAAAATAGATCGCGAGCTGCGAATCAACGCCTTTCATATTAAAGACCGAGAATTTAACGTGAATCCGCATTCCGAAACGTCCGTTTTCGGTGACGTTGTAATCGACCCACATTTTTTCAAACTCAGTGCTTGCCTTGTCCGATTTCCGTTTATCATTTGACGGAGTAATTTTGACAGGCTCCGATTCTTTGACCGGCGATTTCACGGGTTCGGGATTCCGGTAACGGTAATCGTCCTCATAACGCGGAACCGGCGGTTTGTTGATCACTCTGTAAATAACCGCCGCACCGGCGCCCGAGATCAACAGTAAAAAAGCGAAAATTCCGCCCAAAACCGCCGCGATCCTGCCGAAACTCGCACCTTGCGCCCGCGGCTGAAAGTTCGGCGCGTAATTTTGCCCGTAATTATTAAAACCTTGCGTCTGATTCGGCGCATAATTGTTCTGCGCTCCGTTATCATAATTCTGCGTTGGCTGTCCGCTCTGATAATAATTTCCGGCATTTGAGAAATCCGTCAATTGCGTCCCGCACTGCCAGCAATAATCCAACATTGAATTGCTTTGAAAATTACATTTTTGACATCTTTTCATCGTCTTTGACCTCTCAATGTTGATAAGACACCGCGCCGAAAAAAATTTTGCATAAAATTCAAAGTGAAAGCCGTTTTATTTGTCCGAATAGAAGATCATCAATAAAAAAGGAGCTTGGAATTTTTTAGTTTCCAAGCTCCCTCTTCTTTTTCAACCGCCACAATTAATTTTCGTAAGGCTTTAATTGGTCGGAGATCTTTGATTTATCGCCGACGACGACGATCGTCATTTTGTCTTCGGTCAGATATTTCTGGACCATTGCCTGCACATCTTTCGGCGAGACGGCGTTGACCTTTTGAATATACGAATCGATATAGCTTTTATCGAGCTCGTTGTAATTCATATTTTCAAGCTGTCCGATCACACCTGTGCGGGTGGAATTTTGCAGAACGTAGATTCCGGTCATATAGTTTTTGATACCCTGCAGTTCGGCGTCCGTCGGCGGTTCGGTTTTCAGGCGGTTGATCTCAAACAAGATCTCCTTGATCGACGCGCCCGTAAATTGGGTTGTGACGTCTGCCGATTCATACCAGTAGCCTGTTTTGTAGCGATTCCAGACCGTCGAAAAAGGCGAATAGGTATAGCCTTTGTTTTCGCGAAGATTCGCCGTGATGCGCGAAGCAAAACTGCCGCCGAGGATATTATTCATGACGGTAAATTTCACAAAATCATCGTCCGACGGCGAAACGGCGGGCATCGCAACATAGATCGTCGATTGCGGCGCGTTCGGACGGTCAATCACGGTCAAAGAGCGTTTGGCGTTGAGCGTCGGGACGTTACGCATCGAATCCGAGCCTTTTTTCCAGCCGCCGAACGATTTTTCGATCGTTGATTTAACTTTTGCCGCGTCGAACTGCCCGACGACGTATAGATGCGTCCGCGCCGCGCCGTAATTGTCTGTGTAGTAGGATTTCACATCTTCCAGTTTGTAGCTTTTGACGGTTTCTTCGCTCGGATAAACCGTGGAATACGGGTGATTCGGGAAAATTACTTCGCGGAATTTTTCGAGCGCGATCGTTCCGGCTTGTGCCCGGGCGATAGTCAGCTCGCGGATTTTGTTGGCGCGGATCGTTTCCAGATCTTCCGCCGCAAATTTCGGATTGAGCATCACATCCGCCAGAAGCGTGATAAATCTCGTGTCGAATTCCGAAAGAACTTCGCCGCCGATCACGGTTTTGTCGGTTTGCGCACCCGTAAAAATCGTGCCGCCCATTTCGGCGGTTTCACGCGCGATCGCTTCCGATGTGCGCGTCGTCGTGCCTTCTTTCAAAAGCGTCGCGACCATATCGGAAATCCAGCGTTGTTCCGCTTTTTCGTTCAAGCTTCCCGCACGAACGAACGCCTGAATCGCGACTTTCGGCACCGAACCGTAAGGCACGAGCGTCACTTTCATCCCGTTCTTCAGCGAATAAGTTTCCGCCGCCGGGAAAACAAACGGTTTCGGCGGACCGCCCGCCGGCGGAGTTTCCTTTTGCGCGAAAATGTTGAAAGCAAAGCAAAAAAGAATAACCGCCGAGACGCCGAGACGCAGAGAATTTTTAATCATTTTTGAATTTTGAATTTTGAATTTTGAATTTTTCATTGATTTGCCTCCTTATTCCGCGTTTTTGTCCTTTGGTTCGGGATTGACGATAACGACGGTGCGGTTGGTTTTCCGCAAATATTCCTTCGCCGTGTCCTGAATGATCTTCGGCGTAACGCGGCGGAAATTATTTTCGATCTCGTTGATTTCCTGCGGCTTATCGTCAAACAATGCAAAGCTCGCCAGTAAATCAGCGCGTCCGAATCCGCCGAATTGCGTCATCGTGTCATACAAACCCGAACGGAGTTTGACGATCGCGCGGTCAAGTTCGGCTTGCGGCAGAGGTTTGTTTTGAATCTGTTCGATCACGGCATCATTTGCCGCGAGGATTTCCTGCGGCGTAAAGTTTGCATCGTGAATCAGATCGACCGCAAAGAGCATCGGACCGTTGTAGTTGAACATATTTCCGAGATAATTAATGCCGCCCGAAATCCCGTTGGTGAATTTTTTCTTTTTGACGAGTTCCTGGTAAAGCATACTGTCTTCGCCGTTAATTAAAATCTGTTCGAGCAAGCCCATCGCGTAATATTCCTTCGTGCCGCGTTTCGGCATTTGATAACCGAAACCGATCGCCGGTTTTGTCGCGAGCTTATCGGTGCGCGTGACGGTCTTTTCTTCGGTTTGACGCGGTTCGGAAATATCGGGCTGCGGTTCCGCCTTTTGCGACGGAATCGCGGCGAAATATTTATTGACCCATTCTTTGCCCTGCGCTTCTTCAAAATCGCCCGTCACGACCAGAACGGCGTTCGAAGGCGTGTAATATTTGGTAAAGAAATCTTTCGAATCGGCAAGCGTCGCGGCTTCGATATCTTTCAGATCGCCGTAGAAATTATGCGAATTATACCAGTTGGTAAAAGCCGCCATCGGCAGATCGATCCACGGAAAAGTTCCGTAAGGCTGATTCAAAACATTGACCTTGACTTCGTTGCCGACCACACCTTGCTGATTGACCAGATTTTCCTGCGTGATGTCCAAACCCTTCATTCGATCGGCTTCCGCCCAGAGCAGAGGTTCGAGCTTGTTCGACGGCACGACGGCGAAATAATTCGTAAAATCAAACCGCGTCGAGCCATTCAGCACGCCGCCGTTCGATTGTACCAATTTGACGTATTCCATCTTGCCCATATTTTTCGAGCCCTGAAACATCAAATGTTCGAAAAGATGCGCAAAACCCGTGCGGTCTTTCGGTTCGATGCGAAAACCGATCCCGTAATAAATCGCTACTGTCACGAGCGGCGCCGACTTTTCGGGCGACAGCACAACCTTTAAACCGTTCGGCAGTTTGTAATATGTCACCGGAACGTTAATTGACTTTGCCTGCGCGTTGGCGTTTGAAAAACAGGACGCAACCATCGCCAGCAAAACAAAGCCTAAAAAGACTTTCTTTAAATAAATTTTCATAGCTTAACCTCTTTGATATTTTTAGCGGATAACTTAACTTTATCTTATTCGATTTTTGCCGAAAAAAGTTTCAATTTGTTGTGAAGCGACGGATTTTGAGGCTGAAAAGGTTAAAATCCTTAAACTTGCTGAAAGCGACAAAGAATATAACGTAGGGTGTAATGAGTGAAACGAATAAAACCCTACGTCAGACCAATAAACTAATCCGACTCTGAAGGAGTCGAACAATCAATTCGATTTGTTCGACTCCTTCAGAGTCGGATTGTAATTCATAACGGATTCCCAGGGTTACGCTTCGCTTCACCCTAGGCTATTATCTTTATCGCTTTCACCGATTTTAAGGAATTCCACTTCTTACTTCTTTGCAATTATTTCCGCCGTCCGCCGGTGATGTTCGCCCGCGTCCGTATCGGTTTGCGGCGTTTCGTGGTAATGCAGGATTTCAAAGTCATTGAAAAACTCTTTCAGTTCGCCTTCGCGCAATAAAAATCTGCCCGCGTCTTCGCCTTCGCCGTAAATATGGATCGTCGCAATAATAATTCCGTCCGGTTTGACGCCCTTTTTCATTGCGGCGAAAAGATCGCGCTGAAGATAATAAAAATCGCAGATCAGATCGTAGGCGTTTTCTTCGATTTGAAACTCACCTTTTTCCAGATCCGCGGCGCAGAAATCAATTTCAAGGGCTTTTTCTGTTGCTCTTTGTCTGGCGATTTCGATCCCGACCGCCGAATTATCGACCGCCGTCACGCGCCAGCCTTTTTCAGCCAGAAAAATCGCGTGGCGACCCGTTCCGCACGCCAGATCCAGAGCCTTTCCCGCTTTTACTTTTTCAGCTAACTCGATCAAAAGTTTATGCGGCTCGGCGGAAGAATATTTGCCGTGCGCGTAGCGTGCGTCCCAGGTTTCGGGTGATTTTAAATTTTTATCGCGTTTGTCCATTGCAGAAATCAAAGCACAAAGGTATAAAATTGTATCAATTACAAAAATTTTACGAGGAATATTATTAAATGCAAGAAATTACTGCAACCGAACTTAAAGCTAAAATGGACGCGGGCGAAGATTTTCAATTGATCGACGTGCGCCAGCCCGATGAATTTGCCTTTGCGCGCATTGAAGGCGCAAAACTTATCCCGCTCGGCGAAATTCTCCAAAGAATGGACGAAATCGACCCGAACCGCGAAACTATTCTTCAATGCAAAGCCGGCGGACGGAGCGCGATGGCGATCCAGGCATTGCAACGTGCCGGTTTTCAGGGCGAGATGAAAAATCTAAAGGGCGGAATCACCGCCTGGTCGAACGATGTTGACCCGAAAATCCCGAAATACTAAAAGCAGAGTTTAACCGCAAAGACGCGGAGACACAGAGAAAATTCAGTAAAAATCTCTGCGTCTCCGCGTCTTTGCGGTTTCAATTAATTTTGAATTTTCCAGTTTTTATAAGCACCGTCGCCGTAAACTTCCTGATAGGTTTTGACGGCTTCGTCTTCCGAAGGCAGGCGCAAACCGTCGGTAAAACGGTTCATAAATGCGAACGCGCCGGTTTGCAGAACGACTTCCGTTGCGCCTTGCTCGCCGAATTCCTTTTTCAGCTTTTCAAAATCTTCGTCCGTCACCGAGGCGGGCTCTTTCGTCAGTTTTCGCGCAAATTCGACCGCCGTCAATTCGCGTGGCGTTAAGGCGGAATCGTCCTTTTTCATCGCAAGCAGTTTTTTCGGGTCAACGCCAAGCCCGCGCAAACCTTTAACCTGATGAAGCGTACAGTAGCGGCAGCCGTTCGCCATCGAAACGGCGAATGAAATCTGGAGTTGAATATTGCGGTCGATCGTCCAGCTCGCGCGGTTCGCGAAACCAAATTCGCGCCACGCCTGTCCGAGCGCGGGAACACGCAAAAAAGCGCGCTGCGAATTGGCAATCCCCAAACCTAAGCCTTGCTGCGGCGTTTGCGGCTGTTTGGCGTTTTCCAGAATCGTCTGCGATTGCGACATTTCGACATCCGAAACGAGCGCAACACGCGCCAAGGGCTGAACAGTCTTGTTGATCGAATCCGCCAGTTTCGGCGATTTGTCATTTAAAACCCAGTCTTCGACGGGCAAATTCGTCGCTTCGACAAAACGGACGAAATGATTGAAAAAACAAACCGTCATCGTCAGTTCGATGACTTGCGAATCGTTGTAAAACCCGCGCGTTTTGGCAAAATCTTCATCCGTCACGCCGTGAATATCGTTCGTCAGCTTTTCGGCGTAATCGAGCGCGATTTTTTCGGCTTCCGAAAAAGATTTTTTATCTTCCCAGCTTTTCAGCAGATTTTGCCCTTTGTCGGTTGCCCGCAGCCAGCGGTTCGTTTGCGCGAAAAGATAACCGCTTCCGTAAATCTGAGCGATCTTTAAACCCATCGCCATTTTCGTTTCCGGCGCAACGCTTCCGCCGAACAGAAATGTCTGGACAAGGTTGGCAAACTGCGGCGCAGCTTTCGTGCTTTGCGCGAGAGCCTTGATGTAATTCGGAACATTCGCCGTTTCGAGCGCGTCGGCGTTTTTGATTTCCTTGACTTCCACCAAAGCGACACGCGGTTTGGCTTTCATCTTTTCCCGCGCCATTTTTTCCAGATCCGTCAGCGGATTAGCTGCCAGAGCCGAAACGACAAACGATAAAATCAAAATTGCTACCCATAAAACTTTCATTTTCTTACTCCAAACTATATTCAAACGTAAATCTGCCGATGTAAATTTTTCCTTTTTTGGCGGTCGGCGGTGCGATCAGGAACGAATAGATCGCGCCTTTGCCCTTTTCGAGCTTTGCTTTCGTCGCGCCGATCAGCTCGCCGTCTTTTGCTTTGTAAAACGTGACGCGCAAGGTTTCGGCATCGAGCCGCTGATAACCGAAAATATATTCGCCCTTTGCCAAAGGCAGATCGCCGACCTTGAGATTAGCGTCCGTTTTAAAGAAATGCGTGTATTTTCCGTCGGCTTCGTAACCGGCGGTGATCACCACCACGCCGAAAAGATTGCTTTTGCCGTCGGTAACTCCCGAAGCCGTGCGAAATTCGGTTTCGATGTTTTCCTTGATGACCGGAGCTTTTTCGGGAACTGCCTTTTTCAATTCCGCTTCCGTCATTTTGCGCCAATCGCCTTGTGCGAACGCGTTCAGCGCAAAAGCCGCCGTGATCAATAAAATTGTCAGAATTTTCATATTTTTTTCACCGCGGAAACGCGGAGACGCAGAGAAAATAAATTAATTTAAAGTCTGCAAAAAGATTTTTTCAAAACTCTGCGTCTTAGCGTCTCTGCGGTTAAATTTCTCTAAAAGATAAACTTCACGCTCGCCTGCATCGTGCGCGGTTCAAAGGCTTGCGTCGATTTGCCGAAAGTCGCCAGGCTTAGGTCGGCGTTCGGCAGATAAAGATTAACATTATTCAGCGCATTAAATGCTTCGAGTTTGAGCATTAATTTTTTCCTTTCGCCGAACGAAATTTGCCGTCCCAATGAAACGTCAAGCGTCATAAACTTGGGACCGCGAAATGTGTTTCTGCCCAAACTTCCGTTTGTTCCGGGCGTTGGCGCAGGAAATGCGGAAGCAGGAAAAAGTCCGTTCAGGAAATCCTGCCGGCTGAAATTCGTATTGATTTGTCCGGTCGGTGCATTCGGGCGATCATAAAATCCGCCGCCGACCGCGCCGCCGCCGCCGTCACGATTGTAATCGACCGCGCCGTTCCAAACCGAAAACGGTCTGCCCGATTGCGCCGTAAAAATCGTCGAAATCTGCCAGTCTTTCGCCAGAAATCCGATAAAATCTTTGCGTCCTTTGAAAAATGTGGGCGCCCAAACTCCGGCAAACGAAAAGCGGTGCGGAATGTCGAATAGACTTCGCGCTTTTTCGCAGCGCAGACAATCGATGTCCTGCGCGCCTTTGCCCGGTTCGGAATTGTCGGAAAATTGTCCGGTCGAAGTATCCGAAGATGTGTCAAGCCATTTCGAGAAACGATAGTTTGTCTGAATCGAAAAACCCTTCGAGAAGCTTTTGCGAAGCTCGAGCGTGCCGCCGTGATAGCTCGAACTGACGCCGTTCGTCACGAAAAGCAAAACGCCGAAATTCGGGTTCAAACGGTTTTCCACGCCGTCCAGACGATCGCCCGTGAAACGATTAACGTCGTCGATCCTTTCAAGATTGACGCCGATCGTTCCGTTGTAGCCGATCTCGGCGATCCAACCGTTGCCGAGCTGTCGTTGAACATTTAAGAAGAAACTTTCGCTGTATTGTGTCTTGATCGTCGGGTTGACGACAAAACCGGTCGGGCGCGGCGCACTTTGTCCGGGCAGCGGATTGATGCCGCCGTATTGGTTCAAACCGCGGGCGAATTCCGCATTGAACGGAACCGGAATGCCGTAAAGAATCCGCGTGCCGAAACCCTGGCTCGGATTTGTCGCATTCGGTTGGGCAACGATTGACACGGCATCGGGCGAAAGTGCGCGCGCACCGGCGATCGATTGCCCGTGATGCGGTTGAAACGCAAGCGAAAATCCCGCTCTGACGGAAGTTTTATTGTCGCCGAACGGGTCGAATGCCAGACCGAGACGCGGCGAAAAATTCGTCAGCTCGGGTTTGTAAAGTCTTTTGACCCGACCGACCGCCGCCGTCGCGATTTTTTCCTTAAAACCGTTTCCCGGTCCTAAAATGATCGAAGAAAGCACGCCGTCGCGTTCTTTGGCATCGCCGAAATAATCCCAGCGAACGCCGAGATTCAAGTTCAAACGCTGGTTGAATTTCCAATCGTCCTGCACGAAAAGTCCGGCTTCGATGATGCGGAAATAGCGCGGGAAACCGGTCGGTTCGCCGGTTGTCGGGTCAACGGTCAAAGTCTGGCGAAACGGCTTGTCGTCGATAAAGTTGATCAGATTTTGCGCAACTGACAACGCCGGATTGTTAAAACTGTAGGTTCCCGCCGTTGCCGGACCGATCGAAAGTCCTTTGAAGATCCGCCGACCTTCGCCGCCGAAACGGATCGTGTGATTGCCCTTGACGAGCGAGAAGGTATCGCGGATTTCGTAAGTGCGAAGCTTGGTGCGCGAATTAAAAATATCGCCGAACGGTGCGGTGATTCCCGTAATCGTGATTTCGGGCACGACGGCGTCATCGTTTCCGCGATTGGTGTTCAGAAAACCCGCCGAAAAGCGCAGATCGTTCGCCGCGTTTTTCAAAATTTTCGTGTAGCCGAAATTGAAATTGCCGAACGCGCCGTCAAAAAATCCGCGTTCACCGCGCAAGGCTTTGCCGTTTGTGGCGGCGGCGGAACTCGTGCCGCCCTGATCTTTTTGATATTCGGCGATCCATCGGAACGTCAGTTTGTCCTTGTCCTTGTTGAACGAATGGTCAACCCGCGCCATATATTGATCGAATTGAATATAGTCGCGTAAATTGACGGTCGCCGTGCCGGTCGCCGGAATGACGACGTTATTGACGGTGATGTTCGTCTGGTTTTGATAACCGCTCCCGACACGGTTCGGCGTCGGCGCGGCAAAATTTTGAAAAAGACGGTTGGCAATCGAATTCGGACGCGTGTTGGCGACAAACTGCCGCAGTTCGGGAGTTTCGACCTGAAATGAAAATGCACGCGCAATCGCGTTTTTCGCGCCTTCGTAGCTTCCGAAAAAGAAGGTCTTCTTTTTGCGGAGCGGTCCGCCGAAACTTCCGCCGTAC
>DATLOR010000291.1:0-18411 GCA_035536135.1 Pyrinomonadaceae bacterium
TTGAATGCCGTTTGAAACCGGATCGGTCGCGTTTTTGAAATTGTTGATGCTGAAACTGAAATCATTGACCATGTTCGGCGAAAGAGTGCTCGACCAATTCGTCATAAACGAATGAAACCGGTTTTTCAGATTTTGCAGGTAAGAAGCCGAACCGATCGAGCGATCTAATTTGCTCGAATCCCGCGCGTCAACGTCTTCGAACGAATAGCGGAAATTGAAACGGTTTTTCTCGCTCGCGTTGTAATCAAGGCGGCTGTTCAAAAGCAGATCGTTCAAAGGCGCAACGGCAAACCCGCGCGTAATCCGGCGATTCGGAACATCACGGATACCGACCAAAACTGCGCCGTCCTGATCGCGGTATTCGAGCGCACCAAAGGCAAAAAGTTTGTTTTTGACGATTGGTCCGCCAAGCGTGAAAGAATACTGCTGACGGTCAAACGGCGGCGCCGGATTTGTCCGGTCAAATGTTGCGGGCAAACCCTGGAGTTTTTTGTCACGTTCAAAAAACGCGAGGGAGCCGCGCAGACTGTTCGTTCCCGATTTCGTGACGACATTGATCACAGACGAAGCCGAGCGCCCGTATTCCGCCGAAAAACGATTCGTCGCGACCTGAAATTCCTGCACCGCGTCCTGCGAAACATTAAGGAGCGAACCGCCGACGACATCATCGTTATTATCCGTGCCGTCGATCATCACATTCCCGCCGCGCCCGATCTGTCCGGCGGAAGAAATCAGCACGGTATTGGTTTTTGTCGGGTCAAAGTTGGGCGCGATCGAATTGCCGGGCGTTAAAAGGGCGAGTTCGAGAAAATTGCGCCCGTTGAGCGGCAGATTTTCGATCTCTTTGTCGGTAATCACCGCATCAACTTTTGATGTTTGCGTGTCGATCAGCGGCATTTCCCCGATCAAATCGGTTGTTACGTATGTTCCTCCGACCTGTAACTCCGCGTTAAGAGTTACGGTCTGCCCGACATTTAGCGAAACCGGCGACTCGCTGATTTTCGTTTCAAAATTTTGGGCGGAAACTTTTACTTCATAATTACCGACCGGCAAACTCGAAATCACATAAACGCCTTCGTCATTTGTCGTTGCGGTTCTCGAAAGATTCGTTGTTTTATTGGTCGCTGTAACAGTTGCGCCCTGAATAACTGCGCCGTTCGGGTCGGTCACAATTCCGGTCAAAGCGGCATTCGGCTGTTGCGGAAAAATTGAAGTTGGGCAGAACAAGACAAATACGAAAATCTCTAAAATCAGGGGTAATCTTTTCATTTATTTCACCTTATTTTTGAATTAGTCCTCAGGAATTGCAGATGATTGTAATTTAATCTCAAACTTCTGTCTAGATATAAAACAAAGTATTTGAGTAATTTTGAACAAAAATAAATTGACTTACCAATAGCGAAAAAATATATAAGCTGTTTTCGATAACTGGTGTTGATTTTGAATCCGATTTGGCATATTTTACAAACAATTATTTTGAAAGGAGAAAATTATGCAGCAAACAGCCCCTTTAAGTCCCGAACATTTTTGGGAAACAATTACCGGTTTTCAACGTTCGGCGGCAATGAAATCTGCCGTCGAGCTTGAAATATTTACAAAAATCGCCGAAGGCAATAAAACTGCCAAACAGATCGCCGAGGCTTGCGGCGCGGTGGAACGCGGAATTCGCATCCTGTGCGATTCGATGACCGTGATGGGATTTTTAACCAAGGAAAACGGCGAATACGGCTTGACCGAGGAATCCGCCGCGTTTCTCGACAAAAATTCAATGATGTATCTCGGCGGAACGGTCGATTTTATCTTATCGCCGATGCAGAAACGCGGTTTTGAAGATTTGACCGACGCCGTCATAAAGGGCGGCTCGACCGTCACCAAAGAAGGTTCGCTCGAACCCGAAAGCCCGATGTGGGTCAAATTCGCGCGCGGAATGGTCGGAATGATGATGCCTTCGGCGCAGATGATCGCCGCCAACATCGGTTTTGAGCCCGATCAGAAATTAAAAGTTCTCGACATCGCCGCCGGACACGGAATTTTCGGAATCGTTGTCGCGCAGCATTACAAAAACGCCGAGATTTACGCGCTCGATTGGGCTAATGTTCTGCAGGTCGCGACCGAAAATGCGGAAAGATTCGGCGTCGCGGATCGTCATCATCTGATCGAAGGAAGCGCGTTCGACGTTGACTTCGGCGAAGGCTATGACATCGTTTTGCTGACAAATTTTCTGCATCATTTCGACCAGCAAACGAATGAAGATCTTTTGCGGAAAATTTATCAATCGCTCGCGGACGGCGGAAAAGTCCTGACGCTCGAATTTATCCCGAACGACGACCGCGTTTCGCCGCCTTCCGAGGCAATGTTCAGCCTTGTGATGCTTGCCGCCACTCCGGCGGGCGATGCATACACATTTGCCGAGCTCAAAGAGATGTGTGAAAACGCCGGATTTTCGCGTAACGAGCATATTCCGCTTGCGCCGATGCCGCAGCATTTAGTTATTTCAATGAAATAATTAACTTAATTGTCAATTGCATTCCGAATTTTGTATTCTATATACCAGTTTAATTACGAGTTAATTACTAGATTAAGGTGGGATATGACAAAAAAGGTTCTGATTGTGGAGGATTACGCGGATACTCGCACGATGATGCGCTATCTGCTCCAGCATTTCGGTTACGAGGTTTTAGAGGCGGCGGACGGACAGGAAGCTGTTGATAAAGCCAAGGCAAACGAGCCTGACCTTATTTTGATGGATATTTCAATGCCCGTGATGGACGGCTTGACCGCGACGCAGATCATCAGAAAATTCGATGGTTTTGCCAAAATTCCGATCATTGCGGTAACGGCTTACGGTAAATCCTATTATCGTCAGGCAATCGAAGCCGGTTGTGACGATTTAATCAACAAGCCGCTTGATTTCGATAATCTGCAGCCGATTCTCGAACAATATTTGACCTAAAATTTCCCGTATTCTCGGATTTAATTTCTTGACCCAAAGCAAAAGCGGCTAAATTAATAGCCGCTTTGCCTGGGAATTTGTCAAATTGTTTTTAGTAGCTCGAAATATTCAAAATGCTTGAGAGAATCGAACCCAAAATGTTCACACCGTTATTCGAGCGGTAGCCATACTGGTTACGGCTGTAATAACCGTCTTGATACCCGCGTTGGAAACCTTGTTGGAAGTAATAACGGTACGTGCTTGAATTTACGTAACTGTTATAACCGTAAGTTCCGTTTCGATATACCGATTGATCATAATAATTGGAATTTCGGCTGCGTCTGCCGCTTTGTCCGGCATAATAGCCTTGCTGATAACCGCGATTTACCGCATCACGAAGAATCTGGACTCCACGGTCATCGGTTTGATAATTACCGTAAACCCGATACATTCTTTGCTGATAACGACGCTGTTCTTTTTGAGCCTGCCGTTGTTGTCTTTCAATTCTGCGCTGTTCTCTCTGCCAGTCACGATTCCATTGAGCGTTAGAAACCTGAGTTGCTCCAAGCATCGCGACTAAACCAAAAGCCGCAGTTGCCGTTAATCTTTTTAAGTTTGTAAGTTTCATAATATTTCCCCTTTTTATTGCCCTTTGATCGTCTTAAACATAAAAATCAAATGAGCGTATTTTTTGGTGATCTTAACTGAATCAAAGTCAATCACCTTGCCCATATGTAAGGGCAAACACCGTGCCAAAAGTTCTTGTTTATAAGTTAAATATATGTAATTAAAGGGATTTGAATTTTAGAGACTTTCCGGGCGATCAGGTCGAGTAATACCCGATATGGATTGAAGCAATACTATTTCAGGCGTAATCCGTGTCCGATTATTTGCCACAGCATTTACAGCTTTTTTCCGGCAAATTCCAGTCGATTGCCGCAAATTTTTCTTCCCAATGGGCGCGAATCGGTTCGCGGTCGTTCGAATCGAAATAATTGTTGATCTCTTCGACCAATTTCAACTTTTCTTTTGCCGACAGATTCAAAAAACCGTGAAAAACGATCGTAATATTTTCTTCCATAATTTAGACTCAAGAGTAAACTTTTTTCAGTTTGAATCCAAACAAAACCCGACGGCGAAATTGTAATATATCGAAGTTTTTTTGATATTATTAAAATTGCTTGAGGAAGATTTTATGCAAAGCGCAGAAAAAAGAAATTCGATCGGTCATCTTTCGGTTTTAACAGGTTTGTGGTTTATCAATATTCTGATCCTGATTTTCGGCTTCCCGTTTCTGATTTACAAAAAAGCGAAGGAAATTTATTTTGGAACAAATAAAAATCCTCGTCAGGAAACAAAGCCGAAATCCGCAAGTTATTTCCCGTGCCGGATGGATTCGTAAATTTAATTTCGACCGATTTTTCAGTTAATTTCCTTTCACCCGAAAGGCATTTTTTGAACGCACGACCGCATCATTGCGGTCAACTCTGACTTTTATTTGGTAATTCTTTCCGCCTTCGACATTTTCGGGATAAAACCCGATTAAATACTGCTTGCGGAGTTCTTCGGTGATGGCTTCGAAGGCTTCGGACAAATCAGTTACCTTTTTCTGATAAAGTCTCCCGGCTGTCAGGTCTGCCATTTCCTGTAAAAAATCTACCGCATCCTCGTTCGAGCGTTCGGTTCGGCTTCTGACCACATCAGGATTTCTGCCGCGCCGCCAGATTCCACCGCCGCCGCCGCCGCGCCGGTTCGGGTTAGGAAATCTGCGCGGCATCATTCGACGCCGCATCAAACCCGTTTCGTAAAAGATCGAATAAACAAGCGTGTCCGATTCTTCGAGCTTGTAGAGCAGTTCGTCTCTGCCCGTAAAACTTCCGAAATCCTTTCCGTCGGTCAGCAGGATCACGGCTTTGCGCCCCTTCACACCCGCGAAACTTTTATTGACCGCCTGATAAACGGCATCGTGCAAAACCGTTCCGAAGCGTTCGCCGATTTCCGCATTTTTGATCGTCTTTTTCAGCTTTTCGCGGTCGTTCGTCAGTTCGCTCAAGACATTCACCTCGAAATCGAAACTGATGATCAAACAACGGTCGTTCGGTTTTAATTGCTTGACAAATTCGAGCGCGGCTTTTTGAATTTTATCCAAGACCTGTTCGGTACTGCGGCTTGTATCGAGCAGAATTGCGACGTTGATCGGCGATTCCTCGGCGATAAAATATTCAATGTTTTGTTTTTGACCATCTTTGAAAACGGTGAAATTTTCGGCTTTCAACCCCGCTATATAACGATTCTGGCGGTCGCTGACGATGACCGGAACCGTTACGAGATTTGTATCAACCTTGATCACATCTTCGTCCGTTTTGTCCTGCGCCTTGGCATTAAGCGAAAACGAACAAAAACAGAACAGCGCGAAAACGGTAAAACATCGAATATTTTTCAGCATAACTTTTGCAGGTTTAGACGCATCGCGGACATTTTTAGCTGAAGAAATCGGTAAAATTAAATGAAAGTTTAATCAACAAGTTTGGGGAGAATGACCGGGGCTTTGCCGCGAACGACAGAAGCTCCGCAAGCAGGTCAGACATTTTGCAACGCGCAACAGATGGTTTGCAGCGTGCAACAGATACTCTGCAACGCGCAACAGATACTTTGCAGACGTAACAGATGCTCTGCAGACGCGCCAGATGGTTTGCAATCCATAACAGATGCTTTGCAGACCGCGCCAGATGCTTTGCAGACGTAACAGATGGTCTGCAAGGGTTATCAAAACCCGCTGAATTTCTTCAACGTCCGGATCGTTTATTGCTTCGCCAGCATTTCCTGAACCTGATTGACATCTTTATCGCCGCGTCCCGAAAGATTGCAGATTATCGTTTCGTCAGGCGACATTTCGGGCGCGAGCTTGAGCAAATGAGCAATCGCGTGCGAAGATTCGAGCGCGGGAATGATGCCTTCGGTCTGCGATAGAACCTGAAACGCTTCTAATGCTTCCGCGTCCGAAGCCGAAACATATTCGACGCGCTTAATATCGTGCAAAAACGCGTGTTCCGGTCCGATCGAAGCGTAATCCAACCCGGCGGAAACCGAATGCGTGAGCGCAATTTGCCCGTTTTCGTCCTGTAAAAGATAGCTTTTCGTTCCCTGCAGAACGCCGATCTTTCCGCCGTCCATAAAACGCGCCGCGTGTTCGCCCAAATTCGAGCTCCTGCCGCCCGCTTCGACGCCGATCATGCGCACCGATTCATCCTGCAAAAACGGGTGAAAAAGTCCGATCGAATTCGAACCGCCGCCGACGCACGCAACGAGAGCATCGGGCAAACTTCCCGTCTGTTCAAGAATCTGCTCCCGCGCTTCCCGCCCGATGACCGATTGAAAATCGCGCACCATCAGCGGATACGGATGCGGACCGAGCGCGCTCCCCAAAAGATAATAAGTCGAATCGACATTCGTCACCCAATCGCGCAAAGCCTCGTTGATCGCATCTTTCAGCGTCTTTGAACCCGAATCAACGCCGCGCACTTCCGCACCTAAAAGCTGCATCCGAAAGACATTCAACGCCTGCCGCCGCATATCTTCGGTTCCCATATAAACGACGCATTCGAGCCCGAACAGCGCACACACGGTCGCCGTCGCGACGCCGTGCTGCCCCGCGCCGGTTTCGGCGATGATGCGTTTCTTGCCCATTTTCCGCGCGAGCAAAACCTGCCCGATCGCGTTGTTGATCTTATGCGAGCCGGTGTGTCCCAAATCTTCGCGCTTGAGATAGATCTGCGCTCCGCCAAGCTGTTCGGACAATCTTTTCGCGTGAAAAAGCGGCGTCGGGCGACCGGAAAAATCTTTCAATAATTGCAAAAATTCCGCCTGAAAATCCGCATCGTCGCGAACGGCAAAATACATGTTCGTCAATTCTTCAAGCGGAAACATCAGCGTTTCGGGAACAAACCGCCCGCCGAATTCACCCCAGTAACCTCGTTCATTTGGTTGAAAATCCATAATTTTACTTCTCAAAAAAAATATTTATTAAACCTTCGTTTGCAACATAAACGGAAAAATACGGATTAACGATTTCCCAATTACAACCAGCTTGAAAAACTTGTTGTTTTTCAACTAAAACTAAAATCCCGAAACTATGATTGGATTCATCATAAAGACAAGATATTTCCAGAGTTCTGTTATTATCGGTAATGAAGGCGGCATTTGCGCTAAATGATTTATTCTCGTTTTGATTTAAATCACATTGCCCCAGAACGATTGAATCAAGAAACTGTAAGTCTCCAATTTCTTCAACAACTCTTTCCAAAGTTTTACTAATCGTTAATCGAGGATTTGATATAGTGTGCCTGGCATTTAATAGAAACTGCCTTGTTTTCGCTTTATCCTTTTCTCCTTTATTTATTTCGATTTGACTGCAAGCATCAACGTAATAAGGTTTTACATTCTTAATTGCATTTTCGATATTTTCGTCCGAAAGTCCGCCTGCAAGATACATTCTCGGGAAAATATCCCGCACTTTTTTCGCGATTTCCCAATCGAAAGTTTCGCCCGTACCGCCGTGTTCTTGCGGGTTGTAAGCGTCGAGCAAAATTGCATCAACTTCATATTGCATAACGTCTTCGGGTTTGAATTCGGGCGAAACGCGAAAGGCTTTAATGATTTCGAGATTTGTTTTCGACTTTAATTCTCGCGCAAATTCGGGCGTTTCTTCGCCGTGAAGCTGAAGCGCGTCGAGTTTGGCTGTTTCGGCAATTTCCGCGATTTTTTCCAGACTTTCATTGACGAAAACGCCGACTTTCAAAATCTTTGCGGGCAGTTGTTCGATAATTTCCCGCGCTTTTTCGGGCGCAATATAGCGCAGGCTTTTTTCGTAAAAATTAAAGCCGAGTGCGTCCGCGCCGAATTTCGCCGACAAAGCAGCATCTTCCAAATTTGTAATGCCGCAGATTTTAACCTTTGTCATATTTTTGCCACGAATGACACGAATTTCACAAATAAAAAGCCAAAAATATTATCTTGATTTAATTCGTGATATTCGTGTCATTCGTGGCTAATTTTTCTTCCTTCTTTTCGTCCTTCACGCGCGTTGCCAGATACCAGATAACGAACAAATTGACGAGTAAGATCAGCACGCGGACAAAAGTGAACCGCTCGTAGATTTCGTAGATTTCAAACGGCACGAAAACGGCTGTCGCGACCGCCGTCAGAATTTCAGCCCAGCGTTTTTCAAACCACAAGCCGATTCCTTCGGTAAAATCGAGTCCCGCGTAGAGAAACGAGCCGACGCTGAAAAACACGATCTGGTTATTGTTGATGCCCGAGAGCTTTTCCATCAGCGAATGAACATATTTGTTTTCCGCGTCGATATTGTGCCGCGCGACAAAATCCGCAAACCATTCCGCCACGTCCCGGTTTAATAAACTCAGCAGTTTGACGCCGACGATGATCAGGACAATACCTTTGATGATCTTCCAGCCCGAAATCAGATGTATCGTCCAATGCCGCTGTTTCGGTGTTTGATCTTTATACCGCAGATGAATTTCACTCATTGCAGTAATTTTAACATTTCTTCGGGGTTTCCCGAACGCATTAAAGTTTCGCCGATCAGAAAACCTTTAAAACCCAATTCCTTTAATTCAAGCAAATCTTCGCGCGTCGAAAGTCCGCTTTCGGTAATCATCAAGGCATCGGCGGGCGCGTGTTTGATAAGCTCGCGTGAAACGTCGAGCGAAACTTTAAATGAATGCAGATCGCGGTTATTAACCCCGATAATTTTCGCCTTCGTTTTTTTGACGCGTTCCAATTCTTCGAGTGTATGAATTTCCACAAGGGCGTCGAGTCCCAAATCCTCTTCGGCGAGGGCGTGAAGTTTTTGCAAAGCTTCATCATCGAGCATTGCGGCGATCAGCAAAATCACATCCGCGCCGGCTTCTGCCGCTTCAAAAATTTGAAATTCGTCAAAAATAAAATCCTTGCGCAGAACCGGCAAATCGACGGCATTTCGTACCGTGCGCAAGTCTTCCAGACTTCCTTTAAATTTATCTTCTTCGGTCAGAACGGAAATCGCGCACGCGCCGCCTTTTTCGTAACTTCGAGCGGTTTCGGCGACATCGATTTTATCGTTGATGACGCCTTTCGACGGCGAAGCGCGTTTGATCTCGGCAATGATGTTGATCTGATCACTCTGCAAATTTGTACGAAGCCGATGATGTTCGGCAGTTTCGCGCCTCGCGATTGCCGCGCCTTTCAACTCTTCAAAATCGCGGTTTGCTTTCGCGGTTTCGAGCCGTTTTTTCTTTAATTCGATGATTTCTGTTAAAAACATTCTTTCGGTTAACCAGCCGGTCGCACACATAAGTTGGAAATTTGCTTTTTTCTTTGGCATTTTTGTTAAATTTATTTCGTTGTCTCAATTAAGTTTTCCAATTTTTCCAAAGCCTTTCCGCTCTCCAGACTTTCCGCCGCAATTTTTGCGGCTTCGCTTAAATTCCCCGCTTTTCCGCCGACAAAAATCGCCGCCGCCGCATTCATTAAAACGAGCGTTCGCGCCGCGTCTGTTCGTTTATTTTCCAAAACATCTTTGATTATTTGCGCGTTTTGCGCGGCATCGCCGCCCCGTAAGTTTTCGATATTTTCGACGGTTTGAAAGCCGAAATCTTCGGGCGAAACTTCATAAAACTTGATGTATTCGGGCGTAATTTCGGCAACCGAAGATTTCGCCGAAACCGTGATTTCGTCCAAACCATCCAGTCCGTGAACGACCAGAGCGCGTTTTGTTCCGAGTTTTTGATGCGTTTCGGCAATCGGTGCGACCAGATCTTTATGCCACACGCCCATAATCTGAAACGGCGCGTTTGCCGGATTGGTCATCGGACCGAGCAAGTTAAACGTCGTGTGAACGCCGAGCTCGCGCCGAACGGCGGCGACACGAGCTGTTGAAGCGTGATATAGCGGCGCAAACATAAAACAGATGCCGAGTTCGTTCAAACATTTTTCCGAAGTTTCGCGGCTCGCCGAAACATTCACGCCGAGAGCCGTCAGAACATCCGCGCTTCCCGATTTTGAAGTCGCGGCGCGGCTTCCGTGTTTGGCGACCGGTAAACCGGCACCCGCGATGACAAAAGCGGCGGCGGTCGAAACATTAAAGGTTTTGACGCGGCTCGAACCCGTCCCAGCGGTATCGATAAAATCGGTGTGAATCGATTTGATGCGCATCGAATTTTCGCGCATCGCTTCCGCCATTCCCGCCAGTTCTTCGGTCGTTTCGCCTTTGATGGCAAGCGCGACGAGCGCGGCGGAAATCTGCGCGTCGGTCGCTTCGCCCTGCAATAATTGATTGAGCAAAATACGCGCTTCCGGGCGCGAAAGATTTTTTCCCTGCATCAGACGGAGCAGTAAATCGCGCAATCCTTCGATCGGCGGCTCGTCAATTCGGCTTGGCAAAAGCCACGCCGGACGATTCAAATTGTAGTTCTGGAAAAATGTCATAAAAGAAAAAAAACCTGTTGCCGTCTATTTTAGCAACAGGTTTTCTAAAACTCCGAGTTTCAGGCAAAAACTTTACGGCTGTTTAGAAAACCACGCACACCACCGCCAAATCCATTGGTCGTTTCGGTAAATTTTGCTGTGCGCGGTTCTCATAAAAACTTTTTTTGTTATCATTGTTTATATCTTAACGATTTTTTTTTCGCAAATTTATGAGTCAAACTTTCCAGAATCTGACGCGACCGGACGAAAAATTATTTTTCCGCAAGAACGACCGAAACGACGTGCGGCTCGGCGAAATCATCCCGAATACGAAATATGAGGACGCCAATATCGTAATCTTAGGCTGCCCGCAGGATGAAGGCGTGCGGCGGAACGGCGGACGCGAAGGCGCGCGCCTTGCGCCCGATGCGATTCGCCAGGAGTTTTATCGTCTGACGCCGTTTGGAATTCATCATAAAATATTTGATCTGGGAAATCTCGATCTGCAAAATTCGCTCGAAGAAACACACGATGCCTTAACAATTATTGTCAAAAAAGTTCTCGAAGATAAAAAGAAATTGATTGTTCTCGGCGGCGGAAACGATATTTCTTACGCCGACGGGCGGGCGATGAGTGAAGTTTTCGGCGCGGGAAACTGGCTCGGAGTCAATATCGATGCCTATTTCGACGTTCGCGCCGATGCCGAGCGAAGCAGCGGAACGCCGTATCGACAGCTTTTGGAAGAAAAACTTATTCGTCCCGATTATCTGTACGAAATCGCCTATCAGCCGCAATATGTTTCGCCGGTTTATTACCGCTATTTGCAGAATTTAGGTGTCAATATGGTGAGCGTCGACCAGATTCGTTCACGCGAAACCGCCGACTTGGAACTGCGCGAGCTGATGCGTCAAAAATTTGTCCGTCACAGCGAATCCTTAACCGCTTTTTTTGCGTTCGATCTGCACGCGATCCGCTCATCCGACGCGCCCGGAACGAGCGTGCCGAGCCCGATCGGACTTCGTTCGGGCGAATTTCTCAATCTCGTCCAATTCGCCGCAAAACTCGTTAATACAAAACTTATCGAGTTTACGGAAGTTAATCCGAATTTTGATGTCGATAACCGGACGAGCAAGCTCGTCGCGGTCGCGATGCACCGTTTTTGCAGTTCACAACCAAAAATTAACGGCTAATCCGGAAGATTAGCCGTTAATTTAGTTTATAAATTGTTTATAAATTTTAGGTAACTCTTCTTCCGGTCGCTAATCTGTAAAGTACCAGAACGACAATTGCTCCGATAATGGAAGAAATAAAACTGGGAATTGAACTGCCGATATTGTTAAACGAGCTGACCATCGGATAACCCAAAAATGTCCCGATAAATCCGCCGACAACCGCTCCGACAATACCTAAAATGGTAGTCAGAATAACTCCGCCGCCATCCGGTCCGGGCATAATCAATTTTGCCAAGTAACCGACGACAAACCCCAAAACCAACCAAACTAATAATGAAATCATTTTGTTTTCTCCTTTTTTACTAATTAAAAGTTTTTACCTTTTGAATATCCATATAACAACTTCCGTGCCAAAAACCCGCTACCCGTAACCGCTTTTCTATCAACAATTAATAATTAAGGATTAAAATTTAATCCCACAGTGCAACGATTTAATACACACTAAATTGTATATTTTTACGTCTAGGATTAATTTTATTACTTCAATTGAATCGAAAACTTGACAGCCTAAAGGATTTTTCGATATTCTTTCAGTTCGCTTTTCAATTTAGGCGAGGGTATAGTCAGTTAGCTCAGTGGTAGAGCACTACCTTGACACGGTAGGGGTCAACAGTTCAAATCTGTTACTGACTACCAATTTTATTTTTTGATAAGATGCTTTCAAAGAACTTTGCATTTTTTACGACAACTACTACGACGCGCTTCTAAACGGCGTGTTAATCGCGCTTTTTTAGAAAGCGCAAGGCAAAGTCGCTCTTATCAGATCAAATCTATTTTAGTAGTGGTTAATTGTTAATAGTTCAAAAGTTAATTGCTGATTGATCGAAGAAGGCTTTGCATAAGACTTAGGTTTTTCAATTAAAAATTAACGAAAGGAACAATTAACAAAGTTATGCAGATAAAATTTGGCGAACATATCAAGGATTTTTCCGAACCGGTTTCCGTTTTGGATGCGATCAAGGCGTTTGACCGTGATGTTTTGAAGAAAACCATCGCGGCGAAGGTCAATGGCGAAGAAGTCGATTTGTCGAAACAAATCGCTCTGACGGACGAAGTTCTGTCGATCGAACCGATCGAAACCGACACCCGCGACGGTTTGGAAGTTCTGCGTCACTCGACCGCGCATCTTTTGGCGGCGGCGGTTTTAGAGCTGTTTCCGGGAACGCAACTCGGCGTTGGTCCCGCGCTTATGGATGACCCGCGTTACGGTTTTTACTACGACGTGATCGCGCCGCGCCAATTGACCGAAGCGGATCTGCCCGTGATCGAAAAGAAAATGAAGGATATGGCGAAACGAAATCTCGTTTACCGCCGTGATGAAATCGCCAAATCCGCGATCTTAGACCTTTTCAAAGAGCGTCAGGAACCGCTTAAATGCGAGCTGATCGACGAGAAAGTAACGGATACTGCGAGCATTTATTATATTGACGGTTCGCCGTTCATCGATTTCTGTCTGGGACCGCACGTCGGACATACCGGCAAACTAAAAGCCTTTAAATTACTTGCACTTTCGGGCGCGTACTGGAAAGGCGACGCGGAAAACCCGCAGATGCAGCGAATTTACGGAACTGCTTTTGCGACGCAGGAAGAACTCGACGCCTGGTTAAAACAACGCGAGGAAGCCGAAAAACGCGATCATCGCCGGCTCGGAAAGGAATTGGATCTATTTTCGATCCAGGATGAATACGGGCAGGGTTTTATCTTCTGGCATCCGAAAGGCGGCGCAATTCGCACCGATATGGAAAATTATCTGCGCGAAGAACTGCAAAAACGCGGTTACGGAATGGTTTTCACGCCGCATATCGCCAAACGTCAGCTCTGGCAAACTTCGGGGCACGAAGAAAATTACGCCGATTCGCTTTTCGAGCCGATGAAAATGCCCGCAAAATTCAATGAAGATACGGAATTTCGTCTGAAACCGATGAATTGCCCGTTTCATATCGGCATTTATAAATCGAGTCCGCGTTCGTATCGCGACCTTCCGCTTCGCTATGCTGAATTAGGAACGGTTTACCGCGCCGAGCTTTCGGGAACTTTGCACGGACTGCTTCGCGTTCGCGGATTTACGCAGGACGACGCGCATATTTTCTGTACGCCCGATCAGGTCGAAGCGGAAGCCGGTGATTGCGTGGATTTCGCCTACGACGTGTTCAAAACCTTCGGGTTCGAGAAATTCAAGGTCGAACTTTCCGTCAGAGGCGGCGCGGATAATAAAGGTTATCTCGGTTCGGATGCCGATTGGGAAGATGCGGAAAAGGCTTTAGTTAACGCTTTGAACCGCCGCGAGATTCCCTACGAACGGATCGAAGGCGAAGCCGCATTTTACGGTCCGAAGATCGATATTAAGGTCGAAGATTCGATCGGTCGTCTGTGGCAATTATCAACCGTCCAGTTCGATTTCAACTTGCCGAAACGCTTTGAGCTCGAATTTATCGGCGATGACGGGCAAAAACATCAGCCCGTGATGGTTCACCGCGCATTGTTCGGTTCGGTCGAAAGATTTTTCGGCGTCTTGATCGAACATTACGCCGGAGCGTTTCCGTTCTGGCTCGCGCCGGTGCAGGTGACGGTTTTGCCAATCACCGACCGGATCAACGAATATGCCCAAAAAATCGGCAAAGAATTGAAAGATTCGGGCTTTCGCGTTGAAATCAACTTGAAATCGGACAAAATCGGTGCAAAAATTCGTGATGCACAATTGCAAAAAGTTCCTTTTATGCTCGTTTTGGGTGATAAGGAGCTCGAAGAAAATCGCATTGCGGTGCGTGAAAAAGTAAAAGGCGACATCGGACAGATGACGCTCGAAGAATTTAAAGAGATGGCGCGACGGTTAAAAGAAACTCGCGCCTTGACGAATGGGTAAGTTCATAGAGTTGCCAGAGTTCGTAGAGTTTATAGAGTTAAAGCCTTTACTCTATGAAACTCTAAAAATTCTAAAAACTCTATGAACTATTAAAAAGGAGAAAATTTATCGCAAACAATTTCAGAGGTCGCGGACGTTTTGATAATCGCCGCCAACCGCTACACCGCACAAACGAAAGAATTCGCGTTCCGGCTGTGCGTGTCGTCAGCGAAGATGGTGATGCGTTAGGAGTAATGGACACACGCGACGCAATTCAAAAAGCGCGTGAATCGGGTTTGGATTTGGTCGAAATCGCGCCGAATGCCCAACCGCCGGTTTGCCGGATTATCGATTACGGAAAGTTTCTTTACGAACAAAAAAAGAAACAGCACGAAGCCAAGAAAAAACAGGTGACCGTGCAGGTTAAGGAAATCAAATTCCGACCGGCGACCGACGAACACGATTACGATTATCGAAAGGAGCGCGCCCGCGGCTGGATTGCCGACGGCGACAAAGTTCGCGCGACGATCGCTTTTCGCGGACGCGAAATGACGCACCGCGAACTCGGTTCAAAGATCTTAGCGAAACTGCGCGACGATCTTGCCGACATCGCCGATGTCGAAGTAACGCCGAAAATGGAAGGCTATCAGATGTTTGCCATTTTCGTGCCGAAGAAAACGAAATAACTCGATTTGGGATTTGGGAAATCGGATTTGGGATTTTAAGAATTTCAATCCGCAATCCGCAATCCCAAATCCCAAATTGAAATAGGAGAAATTATGCCAAAACTTAAAACACATAAAGGCGCGGCGAAACGGTTTCGTTCAACCGCGAGCGGAAAGTTCAAACGCGGACACGCCTACGCCCGTCATATTTTGACAAAAAAAACCAGCAAACGTAAACGCAATCTCGATATTGATGCGTTGGTTTCGGAAGGCGATCAAAAGCGCGTTGAAAAAATGCTGCCCTACGGTCGCAATTAATTATTTTAGATTTTAGATTTTAGATTTCGGATTGGTTGATTTTGGATAAACGTTTTAGATTAAAAGTTGTTTTAATCTAAAATCCAAAATCTAAAATCCAAGATCGAAATGGGAGTGAATTGAAATGCCAAGAGCAAAACGTGGAAACAAGCGCACCGCGAAGCGCAAAAAGATATTAGCCCTAGCCAAAGGGTTTCGCGGAACGAAATCGAAACTTTATCGTTCAGCCAAGGAATCGGTCGAACGCGCACTGAATTTTGCCTACACGGGCAGAAAACTGAAAAAACGCGACTTTCGCAAACTCTGGATCGTCCGCATCAACGCGGCGTGCCGTTTGAATGAAATGAAATATTCGCAGTTTATGCACGGGCTTAAGTTAGCCGGTGTCGAGCTCGACCGCAAAGTTCTCGCGGATTTAGCCGTCAAACAGCCCGAATCATTCGCGGCGCTCGCCGGACAGGCAAAAGACGCGATCAGCAATCAGGCAACTGCGTAATAGTCGAACTGAATGCATTTGACAGGCAAAAAATTTTCGTTGGCGAGTTTAGTCTTGATTATTACGACTAAACTCGCCAACGCTTGCGACTACGCACCGCAGTTTAAGGATCAAATTCTCAGACAATTATCGGAGAGAGATTTTAACGTTAAAGTATATTTCTTTTTTACCGTTTTATTGATTACCGCAAACATCGTTTTGTTCTTCGTCAGAAATAAAAACGATTATGTGATTGGATTTGCGATCATACTGACAGCTTTGATTTCCGCACCGATGACAATTTTTTCAATTATCAATGACTCGTGCGGAGACTCAATTGTCAGGAATTTGCGGATAAATTTTTATATCTTTCTGAGTTTTCTGGTTTTTCAAGTTTGTCTTTGGTTAAAAAATGCCGGTTTACGGTTTAATCGAGAAAAACCGGCAATAGATTTTCCGTAATTTTCGATTAGCGGCGAATTGAAGATATGAAGAGATTTGCACTAACAAATTTGATGCTTTTGATTGCGATTAAATCTGTTAGTGCTTGTGAATCATTGTCACAAGCAGAGTCCCGGATAGTTTGGGAACAACGTTATTACGATAATATTTGGTTCTTAACTTTAGCTTCTTTAATAATTCCAATAGGTATTTTGTATTATTTAAGAAATTTTAAAGGACTTTGGGTTTTAGTCGCATCAATTATTTTGGTTTTGGTATTTGTTCCAATAACTTTTGCAGTTGGACTAATGAATTCATGCGGCACAGAACCGGTATCAACGCTAATTAAAGGTGAGTTGTTTTTGATGCTTTTATTATTTACTTACCAATTATCTTCGTGGATTAGTCAGAGGAAGACATCAATAAAACTTCGATAAAGTTTATGTCAGACGAAAAGAAACAAGTTGAACAAATCCGCGAAGCGTTCGAGAAGGAATTCGGACGCTTTGTTGATTTACGCAATAAAATTAACAGTTTGGGACTCTCGGCGGCTGAAAATCTTCAGCGCGAGCTGAGCGAATTTAAAACCCGGCACACGGGCAAAAAGTCGGAGATCGCCGACGCGAAAAAGCTCATCGGACGCGTGCCGGCGGAAGAACGCGGTGCATTCGGGCAGTTTGTCCAGTCGGTCGAAAAGAAGATCGTTTCGGCGATCGAAGAAACCGAGGAAAGCCTGAAAAACTTTGTCACGGAAGCAAAAACCGAGCGCGAACGTCTGGACGTGACGCTTCCGGGCAGGCGTCCGCGCGTCGGGCATCTGCATCTTCTGACGATTTTGCGCCAGCAGATCGAAGACATCTTCGTATCGATGGGCTACGCGATCGAGGACGACCGCGAGATCGAAACCGATTATTACAATTTCGACGCGCTCAATATTCCCGAAGGTCATCCGGCGCGTGAATCGCAGGACACTTTTTACACGACCGAAGGTTTCGCGCTTCGTTCGCAGACTTCGACCGTACAAATCCGCGCGATGGAACGACGTGGCGCACCGATTCGGATCATCGCGCCCGGCAAAGTTTTCAGGCGCGACACGCCCGATATGACGCACGTTCCGATGTTTCACCAGATCGAAGGTTTGTGCGTGGACAAAGGAATTACGATGGCGCATCTGAAGGGCACGGTCGCCGAATGGCTGCGCCGCCTTTTCGGAAAAGAAACGCGCATCCGCATTCGCCCGAGCTACTTCCCTTTTACGGAACCGAGCGCGGAATTCGATTTTTCGTGCTTTAAATGCGGCGGAACCGGCACGTTCGAGGGCGAACGCTGCCGTCCGTGCAAAGGCTCGGGCTGGATCGAGCTCGGCGGTTCGGGAATGGTTCATCCGAACGTTTTGCGCGCCTGCAACGTTGACCCAGGCGTGTATTCGGGCTTCGCATTCGGCTTCGGCTTGGAAAGAATGTGCGCCCTGATGTATTCGCTCGACGATATTCGTTTGATGTTCGAAAATGACGTGAGATTTTTAGAACAATTCCGCTAATATAGAAATATGTTAGTCATATTTTTGTTCTTCGTTTTTCTGGCATTTCTCTTTATCGGCGGTTTTGCTTTGAAGATCATCATTGACTCGATCAATCGCAAAGGCGAGCTCGGCGTTAATCTGCGCCCGGTAATCTGCCCGCGCTGCGGCGTCAAAGCCGAACTATTCCGCACGCCCGATTTAATCCATCAAGCAACCTGGGGCGGCGGCGCGTGTTCCAACTGCGGCTGCGAGATGGACAAATGGGGCAACGAAATCGCGGAAGATGACGAAAAGGTTCCGCAACAAATCGAGCAGCCCAAAACAAATCCCTTCACAACTTTTGACGAACAAGGCAAAACGCCTCTGGAAAGAGTTTTTGAAGACGATAAGTAATTTATGGGTTGGGCGATTGCTTATATTGCAAAATTGAAAGCGGAGCGAAAAAGTCTATAACGTTGTAAATTTGTTCATCGCGGCGTGAAAATGTCCATCGCGGGGTGAAAAAGTCTGTAGCGGAGTG
>DATLOR010000292.1:0-4334 GCA_035536135.1 Pyrinomonadaceae bacterium
CAAGCACGGCGAATTGATGTTTCATCAATCGGGCGGCTGCTGCGACGGTTCTTCTCCGATGTGTTACGCGAAAGGCGAATTTATCGTCGGACGCGCCGATGTTTGGCTCGGACAAATTGACGGCTGTGATTTTTATATCGCAAAAGACCAGTTTGAAACGTGGCAGCACACGGAATTAACGATCGATGTCACGGAGGGGCGCGGCGCGTCGTTCTCGCTTGAGATTCCGCTCGGCGTAAGGTTTGTCACAAAATCGAAAATGTTTTGCCTGAAAGACGACGAAAAGCTGATCGAAACCAAGCGCGGCGATCTGATGTAATTCTCTATGAAATATAAACCTTACGACAAAATCAATAAAAAGATAGGTGTCGGCGATTGGGTTAGGTTAGTTGAAATTCCACCGGGAAAAATGCCTGAAGAAACACAGATTGTTTTTGAAAAGGCTTTGGGTAAAACTTTTAAGATTGAGAATTTTAATGAATATGGTTGTGCAGAACTTGATTTAACAAAGAAAGTGGCGAAATACAACACTATTTGGATTGAGCCGCATTTCCTTTTATTATTCCGAAGAAAACGAAAATAAAAATTACTATGCCAGAGAGAATTACCGTTTACGAAAAACCGACTTGCACGACTTGCCGAAAATTGAACAAATTGTTTGAAGAAAACGGCGTTGATTACCGTAAGGTCAATTATTTTATCGAGCCTTTGACCGAAGAAAAACTCCGCGAACTACTTAAAAAAGCAAACCTTTCGCCGTTTGACGTTGTGCGGAAAGCCGAACCGGTTTACAAAGAATTAAACGTCGCCGAAGTGACGGATTCCGACGCGCTGATCAAATTGATCGTCGAAAATCCAGCGCTTTTACAGCGTCCGATCGTCGAAGTCGGTGAAAAAGCGGTTTTAGCCCGACCGGTTGAAAACGCCCTTGAATTGATAAATTCGGTCAAATAATTTTTCACAATAATTTTGCAAAAAATTCAAAAGCTTTGTGTCTATGTGTTTTTGAAACGAACACGGGAAATATAAATTTTGAATTAAGGAGCAAATATAAAAGTGGGAAAAATTGTGGTTGAAATTGTGGGCGCGTCGGGCAAATCCTTTGATTTGACGTTAAACGATACGGCGTGGATCGGGATCGAAGGAGACTGGGCTTGCCTGCCGGGTTATATGCCGGCAACGAAAGGCTATTTTGATTACGACTCGGGCTATAAGATTCTGTATATTCAGGATCGCGAAAGAAGTACGACCGAAATTATCGGATGGGTTTTGTCCGATCCGGACACGCCTTCGCCGAACAAGATGTGGGGTTCATTGGACGGATTCAACGGCAGTCCGGCAACCGGACAATCCGGCAAAGGTCATATTTTCGCGCACGGAAAAACGGCGGACGCGGTTTTAAAAGATCATTTCGGATATGTTTCGGCAAACGTTACGTGGAAAATAAAATCGGTCGGATAATTTAATAATTGCAATTAATAATTATAAAGACTTACGGATTTGAAATTCTCAAGGCGTAAGTCTTATTATTTATGGCGATGTCGAAATTTGCGAAAACTCCGAAACCGCCGTATTACGCCGTAATTTTTACAACCCTGAAAAGCGAAAATCAGGAAGGCTACCCGGAGATGAATGCGCGAATGTTCGAGCTTGCCGGGCAGCAGAAAGGCTATCTCGGCATCGAATCCGCCAAAAGCGAGATCGGGATTTCCGTCACGTACTGGGAAACGCTGGAAGACATTGCGCGCTGGAAAAACCACGCCGAACACCAGATTGCCCAAGGTAAAGGCTACGAAGTTTGGTACAAGGCGTTTGCGACCAGAGTTTGCCTCGTCGAGCGCGATAATATTTTTGAACAAAAATGAACACCATCGAACATCTGCGCCAGCTTTATGCTTACAATGATTGGGCGAACCGCCGAATACTGACCGCACTCAAGGAAAATACGGTCGAAAAATCCCGCAAAATTTTGGCGCATCTGCTCGTTACCGAACAAGAATATTTTGAGCGTCTTTACGGCAAAGATTCGAAAGGTTTTGATTTCTGGCAGGATCTGTCGCTCGAAGAATGCGGCACATTGGCGCGTGAAACGGCGGAAAGATACGAAAAACTTTTGCGGAAATTCGACGATGAAGGTTTGGATCTAACGGCTCGATACCGCACGAGCGAAGGCGTTTGGTGTGAAAACACTTTCCGCGAACTGCTCACGCACGTTCCGTTTCATTCTTCGATCCATCGCGGAAATATTATGCTTAACCTTCGCGAATCGGGTTTTCCGCCGCCGAAGATCGATTACATAATTTATCTTCGCGAAACAAAATATATTTGACAGAAGAATAGGACGCGGATGAACACGGATCGGGCGGAATTACGCTGATTTTGTTTTGATTTTATCCGCGAAAACCTGCCAAATCCGTGTTCATCCGCGTCCTATTTCTTAATCTTTGCGTTATAATCTTCTCTTTTAATGGAACAGCAGCAAACCGAACAACTCAGCTTTGATTTTTACACGGAAAAACCGGAGATCACACGCGAATCGCGTGATGAATTGAAACTTCACTTAGGCGAATTCAATGGACCGCTCGACCTTCTTCTGTATCTTATCAAACAGGAACAGGCGAATATTTTCGACATTCCGATCGCGCGCATTACGGACGAATATTTGAAATATATCCGCCTGATGAAGCATCTGGATATTTCCGTCGCGGGCGATTTTCTGGTGATGGCGGCAACTTTGATCGAGATCAAATCGAAGATGCTGCTGCCGAAGGAAATCACCGAAGAAGCGGAAGAAGAGATGGAAGACCCGCGCGAATTGCTTGTCCGCCAACTGCTCGAGCATCAGAAATTCAAAAACGCGGCGCAGATGCTCTACGAGCGCACGACCGTTGAGCAAGCCGTTTTTCCGCGCGGGCGCATCGAATCGGACGAAAACAACGCCGAAACGAACGCTTCGGTTTTCGATCTTCTGACGGTTTTTCAGAAAATCCTATCGCGCCATAAAGAAGAAGTTCAGATGGAGATCGAGCGCGAAGAGATCACGCTCTCCGAAATGCTGAAAAGTTTGAAAAAGCGCATCTTTGAGAAAAAAGAATTGAATCTGCTGGAGTTTTTTGAAGAAATGCACACGCGCCGCGAGCTCGTTACGGCATTTATCGCGGTGCTCGAAATCGTCCGCACCGAAAGCGTCAAATTGATGCAGACCACAACTTTCGGCGATATTATTTTGAAGAAAATTTAATTTGCAAAGCATAACAATTTAAGTTTTATATGAATGAAACAATCGAAATTCCTCTGAACAAAATTAAAATCATTCTGACTTTAATCGGAGCAGTCATTTTCATAATTTTCGGATTTCTTTTTATAAAAAATCCGGCATCTTTTGTGACAACGTTTATTCGCACTCCCGAAATGGTCAGAATAGTTGGAATTGCCGCAGTTTTAGTTTTCGGGCTTTGCGCGGTATTTATTGCAATAAAGCTGTTCGATAAAAAAGTCGGGCTGAGGATCGACGAAAACGGAATAACCGACAACTCAAGCGCGACCAGCATCGGGCTGATCGATTGGGCTGACATTCAAGGCATTCAGCCGATCCAGATTGCCTCGACAAAAATGCTGTTGGTAATGACGAATGATCCCGAAAAATATGTTGACCGGGCGAAAAACGCTGTTTCAAAATATGCGCTGAAATCAAATCTGAAATATTACGGGACGCCTATTTCAGTATTTCCAAATTCATTAAAAATAAAATTTGATGATCTGGAAAAATTGCTAAAAAACGAGTTTAGAAAAAGAAAACAATAATTGCCCTTGAATCTCCGCCGACGAGCGGTGAAATTTTTTATGACGGAAATACCGGAAAAACAACCGCGAAGCATCGCTGAAATCGTTTCGATCGTCGAAGCGCTCGTTTTTGTCGCCGATGAACCGATTACGGTCAAAACTCTGGCGGACGTTCTCGAAGAAGACAAGGAAACCATCGAAGCGGCGGTCGAGGAATTAAAACAGGAATACGAAGATCGGATGAGCGGCTTGCAGCTGCGCGAAATCGCGGGCGGTTGGCAAATCTCGACGCGCACGGAATATCACGAAGAAGTGCGCAAATACTTAAAGACGCGCCCGAACGCGAAATTATCGCTCGCCGCGCTCGAAACTTTGGCGGTGATCGCTTACAAACAACCCGTGACCGTTCCCGAAATCCTCGAAATTCGCGGCGTCCAATCGGCTTCGGCAATCAAAACTCTTCTGGATAAAAAACTCATCACCGCGAAAGGTCGCAAAGAAACCGTCGGGCGACCGATGATGTACGGCACATCGAAAGATTTTCTGCTGCA
>DATLOR010000293.1:0-4051 GCA_035536135.1 Pyrinomonadaceae bacterium
CAAAAATTAAATTGTTTGCTACACTCTATAATAGTCATTTTGGCAATTTTGTCAAATGCGATTTTCATTATGGCGATTAAAGAAGAAAATTCGATCGGATTCCGCATTGTTCAGGCTTTTAACGCGAAAGACTTAAAGGAAGTCGCGCAGATTATCGACGAAAATTATTCGTCGCTTCATAATTGGGCATCGCAAAGACGCGATTTTCCGACCAATATCTTAATCAAAATCGCCAAAATGGCGAATATCTCGATTGATTGGATCTTGACGGGCGAAAACGGAAATCAATTCGTTTCGCCGGAAAATGCAGATTTTGGAAAACTACTCGAAGACAAAATCCGTGAAGTCGTCCGCGAAGAGATCTCAAGCGGAACAGCGATTCACGAAAAGGTTCAGGGAATAATTTTGGCAATGCAGCCGAATATCAACGAACAGAAAGCTTTTGAAACGACGAACAAGGAGGAAAAAGCGGCATGATTTTGACGGATTGGAAACGGACGAAAACCGTTAATTTAACGGACTATGGACAAGTCGGCGCGGGAAAGATCGTCGAATTTATCCCGCGCGGCAAACATCGCGTAATCGTCCCAAGCAGCCATAGAACCGAAGGTTTGGTGACGGTTTCGGTTTGCGGCGACAGCTTGCGCGATTTAGGCATCAACGACGGCGATAATCTGATCTGCCAGACAAAATTTGAAAAATCGGAAGTCAAGAACGGTAAATTGGTCGTTGCGCAGCTTCCCTGTCTCGGGTTGGTCGTCAAATTCTTTTTTCAATTTGAAAATAAAATCATCCTGCGCTCGGCAAATCCGCGTTATGAAGATTTGATCTATGACGCCGATCTGGTCGAGATCAAAGCGATCGTCATTCAATCGGTCAAAAATTGGGATTGATTTTTAACTAATTTAAAAAAATAAAGGCTCAGGTTTCTTAAAACCTGAGCCTTAAACTTTTTAATCTATAAAACGCGTCAAATTCCCGGCGTGTCGCGGACAACTCCGACGAGATACCATTTTGTTCCCTGCTTTTCGTAAACGAGCCGTAAACTGCCGTACATACGGTCTCTGGTTGGTTCAAAATAATACTCGACCTCAACGCCTTTCGGGTAAAATTCGGCGATATTGTTGATCATTACGCCGTTGTTTTGCTTGAGGTTATAGTTAATTTTGTCGGGTTTTGCAAAATTATAATCATAGACAAAATTTTCATAATATTTTGCAAAAGTCATTTTAATCGGCTTTTCGCTTTCATCGTATTCGCCCCATTGATAGACCTTTTTACTTTTCAAAAGAGTTTTCAATTCATTTGCCTTGAAAACCAGATCTTTTTTGCCGATATAGCCATAGGGCGAAAAGCGCAGGCCTTTGGTCGGATGGACAAAACCCGCGACTTTGTTCAGGTCTTTGGCTTTGAGAGCCGCGACGACCTGACCGGAAACCCGCAAAACATCCGCTTTTTCTTTCGATTGGGCGGAAACACCGAATATGCCGATCGTCAAAATAAAAATACTTACAAAAATTATCTTTTTCATCAATTCTCCTCAAAATCAGCCTAGAGGACGTTTTCGCTGAGAATCTTTTGCGCTTCGCCGATCAGGTAAAGCGAACCGGTCACGCAAATCAGTTCTTTGTTTGAGGCGATATTGCGGGCTGTTTGAAGCGCTTCGCGGGCATTTTGAACAATGATGACGTTATTTTTATCGAAATTGTGAGGAACAAATTCACTTAATTCTTCTGCGGTCATTGAACGTTGATTTTCGACGCCCGTTAAAATCAATCGGTCGGCTTTCGGAAATAGAACTTCGGCGATTTCGGACAAATCTTTATCGCGCATTGCGCCGAAGATCAACACGACCGGTTGTTTGATAAATTCATCGAGATATTCGCGCAAAGCCCGTGCGCCGCTCGCATTATGCGCGCCGTCAAACAAAATTCCCTCGTAAAATTCCAAACGTCCACGGTGACGTGCTTTTTCGAGACCTGTCCAGATATTTTCCTTTTCGATCTCAAAACCGAAATCGCGCAAAGTTTCTGCAAGATTGACGGCAACCAGTGCGTTGACGATCTGATGTTTGCCCGGCAGCCCGAAAACAATGTCGTGATAGACATCGTTTTCGGTCGAAAAATTTACGGCAATAATTGGCTCATTAATTTCAAGATTATGTTTTTTGATTAGAAAATCTTCGGATACAATTATCGGTTCAACGCCGACTTCTCGGCATTTACCCAAAATAACTTTTTCGGCTTCGGTTTTCTGCGGCGCCACAATAACTTTTGTGTCTGCCCGGATGATCGCCGCTTTTTCCGCCGCGATCTCGGCGAGCGTGTCGCCCAAAATCCGCTGGTGGTCGTAATCGATCGGCGTGATCGCCACGATTTCCGCCTTTGCGGCGGTCGTCGCGTCAAAGCGTCCGCCAAGACCTGTTTCTAAAATGGCAAGCTCAACTTTACTTTCCGCAAAAGCGTTTAAGGCAATCGCCGTGACCTGCTCGAAATAGGTCGGAACGGTTTCGAGTTCGCCCGATTCGACAAGTTTTTCGGAAGTTTCACGGATCACCGTCGCGTGGCGCGCAAAATCTTCTTCAGAAATTTCTGCGCCGTTAATGCGGATTCTTTCGGTCACGGAGATCAGATGCGGCGAAGTCGTCATTCCGACCTGAATGCCCGCCGACAGGCAGATCGCTTCGAGAAAAGCGCAGGTCGAGCCTTTGCCGTTCGTTCCGGCGATTTGGATTTTGAGGTAGTTATTCTGGGGTTTTCCGAGCGCGTCGAGCAGTTTGCCGATGTTTTCCAATCCTAACTTCATCGCCAAAACTTCGTTGCCGAGATTGTAAAGGTATTGGATTGAGTCGTCGAAGTTCACAGTATTTTATTTTGTAAAAAATCGGCGGTGATAATTTATTTGCCCGAGATGATAATCAAGATGCGACAAAAGATGCGTCAGCATCCAAGCTGTTTTAACGGTTCTTTCCCGGTAATTTTCGGGATAATCGGCGTCAAAATCTTTGTCCGATAAACTGTGCAAACTGGCGGCGACAATTTCGATGCATTTATCAATTTCCCTCGAAAGCTCGGCGCGTGAGATATTTTTCGAGGAAAATTCCGCTTCGCGGTCGCGGACAAAACCCGTATTGCCTAAATTTGCGCCGATAAAATGCTGTAGGTTGCCGATCAAATGAAGGCAGAGATTTCCGCCTGAATTCGGGATCTGCGCGTCAATTTGCCATAAATCCTCGTCGTTTTTATAGAGATTTATTTCGGTTTTTAGTTTCTGCAAGTCGCGCTCAAAAAATTCGGTAAAAAAATTCTGCATATATTTACGGTGTAACTTCGGGGTTCATCATAAAATCAAGCAGCCGCATCAAAGTTTCGCGCATTTCGCGGCGGTCGACGACGCGGTCAACCATTCCATGTTCGAGAAGAAATTCGCTTCTCTGGAAACCTTTCGGCAGTTTTTGACGGATCGTTTGTTCGATTACCCGCGGTCCGGCAAAACCGATCAGAGCCTTCGGTTCGGCAAGGATCGTATCGCCGAGCATCGCAAAACTCGCCGTGACGCCGCCGGTTGTCGGGTCGGTCAGAACCGAAATAAAAGGCAGACGCGCATCGTGCAGCCGGGCGAGCGCGGCGGAAATTTTCGCCATCTGCATCAAACTGAAAGTGCCTTCCTGCATCCGCGCACCGCCCGAAGCCGAAAAAATGATGACCGCGCCGCGTGTTTCCTGCGCTCTCTCGATCAAGCGTGTGATTTTTTCGCCGACCGCCGATCCCATCGAACCGCCGATAAAAGACATATCCATTGCGCCCGCGTAGGTCAGATGTCCGCCGACCATTCCCTTCCCGGAAACGATCGCTTCGGGCAAGCCGGATGATTTTTTCGCGGATTCGATCCGGTCGATATAAGGCTTTGTATCAACAAATCCGAGCGGATCGGCGCTCGTAACTTCCTCGTCGAGCTTTTCGTATCTGCCGTCGTCAAACAATGTATCGAGCCGTTCGCGCGCCCCGAGCCTGAAATGATAGGCGCAATGCGTGCAAACTTGCAGAGATTC
>DATLOR010000294.1:0-30974 GCA_035536135.1 Pyrinomonadaceae bacterium
TGCTTAAAATCAGCTTACGAACTAGCCGGCGCGACCTTTTCGGAAATCTTCGGTTCACTCGCGGCTGAAACTTCGTCCGTATCCTCAAGCAGCGACTCGTTGACGAGTTTTTCCTGTTCGAGATTATGGATCGCGTAAGAACCGGTCGCGGGCGAAGCCGACGCGGCGCGTCCGACATAACGCAAGCTCAGATCGCCTTTAATTTCGCGCAGGCGATCCTGGGCAAATGCCCAGCCACCCATGTTTTGCGGTTCTTCCTGCGTCCAGAAAAGCTGGGTCGCATTCGGGTAAGAAGCGAAAACCTCCTGCAAACGGGCTTTCGGGAACGGGTAAAATTGTTCGAGGCGAACAATTGCCACGCGGTCATCATGCGAATCGGTGCGTCCCGCGTCCAGATCGTAGAAAACCTTGCCCGAACACAAAACGATGCGTTTGACCTTTGATCTATCCGAAATGCGCGCGTCGTCCAGAACTGGATTGAATCCGCCGTTCGTCAGTTCATCAACGGTTGAAGATGCGGCGGGCAGACGAAGCAAACTCTTCGGAGTCATCACGATCAGCGGACGCACGTTTTCTTGTTTGACCTGCCTTCTCAAAAGATGAAAATACTGCGCCGGAGTCGTCGGATAGCAAACCTGCAAATTATTTTCAGCGCAAAGCTGTAAATATCTTTCAAGCCGTGCGCTTGAATGTTCCGGTCCCTGTCCTTCGTAACCGTGCGGAAGCAGCATCACAAGACGGCATTTCTGCTGCCATTTATCTTCCGAAGCCGAAATATACTGGTCGATGATGACCTGTGCGCCGTTCGAGAAATCGCCGAACTGCGCTTCCCAGATGACGAGCATCTCGGGCGCGTTGAACGAATAGCCGTATTCAAAACCGAGCACGGCATTTTCCGACAGCGAACTGTCGTAAACCTGAAAACGCGCGAGCGGATTATTTTCCGAGCGCATTTCGCCGAGCGGCGACCACATCGCGCCGTTGATCGTGTCGTACATCAAGGCGTGACGCTGCGAAAAAGTTCCGCGTCCCGAATCCTGACCGCTCAGGCGGACGCGTCTGCCTTCGAGCACGAGCGAACCGAACGAAACGGCTTCGGCAAAGCCCCAATCCATCGGCACTTCGCCGGTTCCCATTTTCGCCCGCCGCGCGAGCTGCCCGACCATTTTCGGGTTGATGTGAAAATTTTCGGGAACGAGCGAGATCTTTTCCGAAATCGTCTGCAAAGTTTCTTTGGTGATCGGCGTTTCCAGAACCTTTGAGCCGTCTTCATCCGCGATCGGTTCGGCAAGTTTGGCGCGTTTCGGGTTTTCCGTCGCGATCTGTTTTGCGCGTTCGAGAATTCCTTCGTATTTGGCGACCACCTCGTCGGTCATCGCTTTCAGATCGTCTTCCGAAATGACGGTTTCACGAATCAACTGCTGGGCATAAAGATACCGCGTGCCGGGATGGGCTTTCACACGGGCATACATCACGGGCTGCGTGTAGCTCGGTTCGTCGCCTTCGTTGTGTCCGAGACGGCGGAACCCGACGACGTCCAAAACGACGTCTTTGTTGAATTCCTGACGATAATCGAGCGCGATCTGAACAACGCGAAAAGCGGCTTCGGGATCGTCGCCGTTGATGTGGAAAATCGGCGTTTGCGTGATCTGCGCCGCGTCCGTTGAATAGATTGACGAGCGCGAGGCTTCGGGCGAAGTCGTAAAACCGATCTGATTATTGATCACGATATGGATCGTGCCGCCCGTCCGGTAGCCGCGCAAATTGGCGAGCTGAAGGGTTTCCATGACGATGCCTTGTCCGGCAAAAGCCGCGTCGCCGTGCAGAAGAACGGGCAGAATGCGGTCGTGAACGGCATCTCTTAAGGAAGCGTCGGCTTCATCGCCTTTGAGCAGTTCGTCCTGCCGCGCCCGCGCCATTCCTTCAACGACCGGATCGACGAATTCGAGATGCGACGGGTTCGAGGAAAGAATGATTTTCACGTCCTTTCCGCCCGTCGTTTTGCGTGTTCCGATCGCGCCCTGGTGATATTTCACGTCGCCTTCGTCCGCCGGAAAACTCGGGTGCGATGTTCCTTCGAAAATCGTGAAAATGCGCTCCGCCATCGAATAATCGACGATGTTCGAGAGAACATTAAGCCGTCCGCGATGCGCCATTCCCATAAAAATTTCTTCGACGCCTTTGCCCGAAGCGTTTTCGACGAGCTGGTCGAGCATCGGGATGACAGTTTCACAGCCTTCGAGCGAAAAGCGTTTTTGTCCGAGATATTTTTTATGAATAAATTGCTCGAACTGTTCGGCTTCGATGAGTTTGAGCAAGAGCGCTTTTTTGATCTCGGCAGAAAGCGGCTGGGTATCGACAAACTGCTCGCGCACCTGCTGGCGAATCCAGTCTTTTTCTTCTTTCTTTTGAATATGGCGGTATTCGATGCCGACCTTGCCGCAATACGCCTTTCGCAAAATTTCCAGAATACGCCGCAAGGTCGCGGTTTTTTCGCCGTGCAGACCGCCCGTGATAAATTCGCGGTCGAGATCCCAGATCGTCAGACCGAAATTCTCAAGGTCGAGGTCTGCGGCGCGGTACGAAGTCATATTGAGCGGGTCAATATCGGCTAGCAGATGCCCGCGAATACGGTAAGCGTTGATGAGCTGCAAAACGTTTGCCTGTTTTTCGGCTTGCTCGCTTGAACGGTCGCTGAAAAGCGACGGGTTATAATCCTGCGCCCAGCGCATCGGCGGGTAATTTATTTCCAGATCCTTGAAAATTTCATCGTAAAATCCGTGCTGACCGACGATGAATTCGTGGATTTTCGCTAAAAACAAACCGCTTTCCGCGCCCTGAATAACGCGGTGGTCGTAGGTCGAAGTGAGCGTAATGATCTTGCTGATGCCGAGCTGCGAAAGCGCGGCAGACGTCATCGCCTGATATTCCGCCGGATATTCGATCGCGCCCGTTGCGATGATCACGCTTTGTCCGCTCATCAGACGCGGATTCGAAGCGACCGTGCCGATCGTTCCGGGATTGGTCAGCGAAATCGTCGTACCTTGAAAATCACTGATTTCGAGCTTGCCGTCGCGCGCCTTTTTGACCGTCGTGTTGTAAGCCGCGAAAAATTCCGCGAAATTCATCGCGTTTCCGCCTTTGATGTTCGGAACCAAAAGGTTGCGCGAACCGTCTTTTTTCTCAATATCGATCGCAATGCCTAAGTTGATCGAATCGTTTTCGAGCCGCGAAGGCTTGCCGTCAACAAAACCGTAACCGTTGTTGAGAGCCGGGTAGGCTTTCGCGGCTTTGATGATCGCCCACGCGATGAGATGCGTGAATGAAACCTTGCCGCGTCCCGACGCCTGCAGATGTTCGTTGATAATGCGGCGGTTTTCTTCCAAAACCTTAACCGGCATATTGCGAAACGTCGTCGCCGTCGGAACCGAGAGACTCGTTTCCATATTTTCGACGATCTTCTTCGCCGCGCCGGTCAGCGGTCTGACTTCCGTATCCGCGCCGATCGCGACGGTCGGATGGGCGGCAGGCTGAATGGTTGACGTTTGCTGCGCTGCGCCGTTCGTTTTCGGCGGTTCGCTTGCAGCCGCTGCGGTTGTCGTCGCGGTCGAAACGGCAGCGGCGCTGTCTCCGTTTCCGCTCTCGGTCGGATTTTGCCCGCTCAGCAATTGGCTGAAAAACGTGCGCCACGATTCGTCAACCAAACCCGGGTCTGATTTGTAACGGTTTAATAAACCTTCGACATAACTGGCATTCGCGCCGAAATTCTCGGCAATATATTCGGAAATATTTGTTATCTGTTCGCTCACTTTTTATAACCCCTTTTTTACACGTCAGGTGTAATTAACAATTTTATCGCAAAAGCAAATAAAACATAAGTGAAGCCGTAAATTTCTCAAAAAACAAAAAGGTCAGACCCGAAAGTCTGACCTTTTGCCTGCGTGAGCGTGATTTGTGAAGTTAGTTGTCCAAACTTTTTATTGAGCGGGCAGCATACAGGTCGTATTGTCGCCCAAGAGAGCGGTTGTTGACATTGCCGTTCCGTCGCTGACCAGAACGCCGTCGCTGACCAGAACGCCTTCCGAATTGGTATAAGGTGTCGGAGTGCTTGCCATCGCGTTCGCGCTCATGAAAAGAGTTCCGTCCGAGACGAGCACGCCGTTATTTTTGATCGCGCCCTGATAAATGCTCAAAGTTCCGTAGGTCAGCGTCGATGATCTGGTCAAACTGCTTCCCGAAAGCGGTGTTGAATCGCTCACGAGCACGCCGTTTGCATACATTCCCTGCCATTTGTTCATCAGGTCGCTGCCGTAGAGAAAACCGAAATTGGTAATGATGCCTTTGCCCCAGTAGACGGTCTGTCCGCCGATCACGCTGGTTTGCGAAACGGGAAGTGCCGCGTTGAGAAGTGCCGCGCCGTTGGTCGTCGGCATCGTCGATTTAACCAGCCGGGCAACCCGCACCGCACCGTCAATGTTGAGTTCGCCCGCGCCTTGTTCGAGCGTCGTGTAATATTTCAGCGGCTGCGCCGAATACATCAGAATCGCTTTGACCAGATTCGGGGTCAGATTCGGATTGGTTTGAATCAGGAGTGCTGCCGCGCCGGCAACCTGCGGAGCCGCCATCGAAGTCCCGCTCAAATACATAACTTTTTCGGTCGTTAACGTATCGGTGCCGGTTCTGAGCGATGTGTAGGTTCGCGCCAGATAATTTTCCGTGCCGTTGTAATAGGCGCGTCCGCCGATCAGTTTATTGCCGGGCGCGATCAGATCGGGTTTGATCAAATTGTCGTATTTTCTCGCGCCGTTCGTTAAGGTCACGTAGCCGCGCGTCGGACCGCGTGAGCTGAAGGTCGCGACCGTATCGTCGTTGCGTCCGTCCGTTCCGAGCGTGTTTGCCGCACCGACCGTGATGACCGATGGTTCGATTCCGGGCGAGCTGATGCCGCCGTAAAGTTTGTTCCCGTTCGCGTCTTTCCCGTAATTTCCCGCCGAGGCGACGACGACGATTCCGGCGTTGACCGCGCGGCGCGCCGCCAAACAAAGCGGGTCGTTTTTATAACTGTCTTTCGCGCCCGTGCCGAGACTCATATTGATCACGCGAATATCCCAGACGGATTTATTGGCGACCGTCCAATCGAGCGCGGCGATCAAGTTGCTGACCGTGCCCTGCCCGGTGCTGTTGAGGACACGCAGGCTGATGATGTTTGAAGCATTTGCCGGAGCTTCGTATGCCGCGTTGTGCAGTGAATAATCAGCCGCCATCATCGAAGCGACGTGCGTTCCGTGTCCGAAAGGATCGCCCGTGATGCCCTGTCCGGTAAAATCTTTGCTGTAATCGATCTTTTGATCCGTCCCGTTCCATTTCATTAAAACGTGATTTGTATCGATTCCGCTGTCGATAATGGCGATATGCCCGACTCCGCCGGTCAGCCATTCGCCGGTAGTATTGTTATAGGCGATGTTGTCATTTTCCCAGCCTGTCGTGTTGCCGAGATGCCCGAATGATTGAACCTCTCTGTCCGGCGAAATATATTCGACGTTTTCGTTTTGAGAAAGCTGGCGAACCTTTGAAAGCGGGAGTTCGGCACTGACTAAACCGAGATTGTAAAATGATTTTTTAAGTGTGCCGTTGACTGCTCGCAAATCCGTTAAGAGGATTCCGGCTTTTGATTTGGTATTTTCAACTTCCTGCGCGAAAAGTTCTTCCTGCGCGTCTTTACTTAAAGAATTGCCGAACATTTCATTGAGCGGCGTTTCGGACTTTAACTGGATAATAACTCTCTGCGTTTCGTCCGCCCGCAAACCGAACATCAAATCGTTTGTTTTTTCTTCCAGGTCGGGCGCAAGCTTATATTTCGCCGCCGGGACGGGCTTTTCTTCCGACACTTCTTCAGATTGTTTGGCTCTCCGGTTTAAGGATTGCGCGTTGATCCTAAAGGCGAACATCTGCAAGCAGAGCGCGGCAAATAGAATCGAGGAGAAGATTTGTTTTAAGTTAAGTCTGTTCATCGTTTTCAGTCAAAATTTCCAAATTATCAGGAAACCGCGCCTCGGTGGGCGCAAACATATTCCGCAACCGATGTGCCAAAACGCCGAAAACCAATGAATTGCTGATAAATTATGCGTTTCAGGAAAAATTTGAAAATCGTGAAGAAAATTCGATTCGGTCAAAATGACCGGACCAAATTTAGACAAGCTGTCAAAATGAAGGAAAAAAGGCTTTCAAAGCCCTGTTGTTTTAAGCGGATTTTTGATCTTGACGTTCACCTCGACCGGCACGACCCGTTTAATGTCGAAGCCCCATTTTTTGAAGCGTCCGAAAACGAAAACCGTTCCCGTCACCGTCCATTCTTCTTTGGAATTACGGATCTCGCCGAGCGCACCCTTGAGCGCCTGTCCGCTTCCGAGAAAGATTTTGACCGGCTGCGGCAGAGCTGTCGCCCGATTTTTTTTGAGCTCGAAAGAATTCGTGTATTCTTCGATCTCAACATTCAAGCCATTGACCTTGAAATCCTTAAACGTCAGAAAATCGATCTTTCCCTTATATTCCAAAGGGTCGATCTCCGCCGAGATCTCAAAGGTCAGACCCGCGAGCGAAGTCTCCGTCAATTCGGGTTCGGTCAAACGCGCCAGGGCTTCGGATTTGTCTTTTTGATCTTTAAGTTTTTCGTCCGGCGTGTCGGTTTTGTTGGTCACCGATATTTTCGCTTTATGAACCTTGTAGCCGCGAATTTCGTCGGGCAAATTCTGCGCGAAAATGCCGAAAGCTAAAAGTAAAATTAAACCGCAGAGACGCAGAGACGCAGAGATTTTAACGGCAAATGAGAATGGAAGAAAGAAATTTTGCCTTTTACCTTTTACCTTTTTACTTAAAAAACTCTGCGTCTCTGCATCTCTGCGGTTCATATTTTTCATACGGCTTTTTCATACGGCAGAAAAATCTCGAAAATCGTGCCGTTTGTTTTACGGTTGCGGACGGAAATTTTGCCGTTCATTTTTTCGACCTGGTTTCTTACTGCGTCCAAACCGACGCCGCGTCCCGAAATTTCCGTGACCCGTTCGGCGGTCGAAAATTCGGACGCGAAGATCAATTCGAGCAGCTGCGGTTCGTCCGGTAAATCATCGTCCGAAATCAGATCTTTTTCAACCGCCCGCGCCCGGACCTTTAACAAATCGATGCCTTTTCCGTCATCGGCGACCGATAAATAAAGCCCATCGCTTTCGTCAAAAAGCCGCATCACGATATTTCCGCTTTGTTCAATGGCGTGGTCCACGGCGTTGCGCACAAGATGCAAAAGGATGTCGAAAACAACTTTTGTCATTTCGGCGGAAAATTTCGTGTCGCTTGCCAGGATCGTGACAGCGATCTCTTTGCCCGATTTTTCAGCGATGTTCGCGCCGTGCGCGGCGATTTGCGCGAAGATCTCAAATAAATCGTCTGACGCCCCTTTTACGAAGGCGTAAGAAATGATCTCAGCCTGATAATTTTCGACCAGTTTCTGCAAAGTTTCAAGCGTTTCGCCGCTTGCCAGGAATATCCGAAAACCGATTTTTCCCGCAGATTTGAATTTTTCGCCCGGTAAAGATGCGATAATTTCGCCCGCATCGCTCAAAACTTTTCGCAGGTTTCGATATTCGTCGGCAAAATTTGAAACATCAAAGCAGACTTGCGCGCAGTAAATGTTTTTCTCCTGCCGCAGAGCGGAAATGACCGCGTCTTGTTCGGTTTGCGAAAAATTTCTAAAGAGTTTCGGCGGAATCCGCATCAGAAAAATTTCACTGTTATTTGTTTTTTGACGGGCGTTATCAAGTTTTTCGACAAAATCGGCGGACAAATCCGTTTCGTTTGATTGAAGGGAATTGACAAGCAGTTCGATGCCTTCGAGTAAAAGATCTTTATCCGCCGGATTTTCGCCGCTTACCAGAAGATTTTCGAGTTTCCCGGCGAGATGAGCGGAATTTTGCAGACCGAAAGTTTGCGCGCCGCCCTTGATCGTGTGAATTGTCCGAAAGCTCTCGCGCCGCAGATTTTCGGTAAAGAATTCCTGCGTCAGATTTGTTCGCAGATTGTTGAGATTATTAACTGATTCGGCGAGAAAAATTTGGCGAAAGTCGTTCATTCAATAAGTCTCTGACATTATTTTGATGAAGCCTGAGATTTTTTGTTGGAGTCGGAAGAGTCTTGACTATTTTTTTTTTCCAGATCGTGCTTGATCGCATCGAGAATGCCGTTGATGAACTGCGTCGCTTCGAAGGTCGAAAAACGGCGGGCGATTTCGAGCGCTTCGTTGATCACGACGGTGTTCGGTGTTTCTTCAAAAAGAAATTCGTAAACCGCGAGCCGCAGTACGTTGCGGTCAACGATCGCCATCCGCTCGATGCGCCAGTGTTCGGCGCGGGTGCGGATCTTGTCGTCAACGGTTTCGAGTTCGCGCAGAGTTCCGAGCGTCAGGTTGATCGAAAACGTCCGCATCAGATCTTCCGTATCCGGCTCGCCGAGCTCGTCCCAGAAATTGCGCGTAACAATATCGCCGGACGATTTCGTAACGTCCGCCGCAAACAGCATTTGGAGAGCGCATTCACGTGCCTTTCGCCGTGTTCCCATAAAAACCTTTGCTCTTTATCAAACGACGTGCGGAAAGGCTTTTTTCTTCGCTTCCGAAGTTCCTTCGCCGCCGTCCATCTCTCTATATAAATTGACGAGCTCGACCGCCGACATCGCGGCTTCAAACCCTTTGTTTCCCGCCTTGACTCCCGCCCGGTTGATCGCCTGTTCGAGCGTGTCGGTCGTGACGACGCTGAACAGCACCGGAACGCCGGTCTGCATTGCGGCTTGCGCTGTGCCTTTGGCGGCTTCGCCCGCAACGTAATCGAAATGCGGAGTTTCGCCGCGAATGACGACGCCGATGCAGATCACCGCGTCAAAATCGCCGCGTGCCGCGACCTTTTGCGCCGTCAGAGGCAATTCGAACGAACCCGGAACTTTGAAAATCTCGACCGCGTCTTCGTCCGCGCCGAGCCGTTCGAGCGCGTCGAGCGCGCCTTCGGTCAATTTCGATGTCAAGAAATCGTTCCAGCGCGAAACGACCAAAGCAAAACGAAAGCCTTGTGCATTAAGTAGTCCCTGATGAACTTTAGGTTGCAATTTTATCACCTCAAACAATCAAACCAGTCGTTTTATAGTATAAAGAACGCAAAACACCGTTGACAAGCACTAAATTAAGAAAAGGAGAAGAGGAGAAAGGGAGAAGAGAAGATTGGCTTTATATTTCGACTTCTAAATTGTCGAGATATTCTCGAAATCAATAAGTTTTTTCCTCTTCTCCCTTTCTCCCTTTCTCCCCTTCTTCTTCTTCTTTCCCTTTCTCCTCTTCGTCTTCACTGCGCGCTTTGGTAAATTCCCTGATCGAAAGACCGCGTTTGGCGATTAAAAGCACGCCGATCAGCGTCCAGAACATAATGCGTCCTTTGCGGATGATCGCCAAAGTGACGCCGATGCCGGCGCCGAGCGCGAGCGTTTCCGTGACGAATTGCGCACCGGCTTCGTCCACGCCGATCACGAACGGGATCAATTTAAAGGTGGTCGAGATCACGCGGCTGATCGATTCGAGCAGAAACGAGGTGAAAAAGCTCGGAATGCTTTCGCTGATGCGGCTCATGATAAACCAGACTTCGAGAATACCGAGCGCGTGGAATAGAACTTCAAACAGGATGATCGGCAGAAAACGGCGCGGATATTTGCGGTAAAACCCGTAGATCAGGTTTTCAAACAATCGGACATGCATTCGTCCTTTTTCGAGAGTATTCGTCAAAAAACCCTTCCGGTAAAGTTTTTCGCAAATCTCGCTCGCAAAATGCCACTGGCGCAAAACCATCACGAAACCGAACGCGATCAGCACGAAGATCACGGCGATCAAAACATCGATCGTGACGCGCCAACCATCTGCCAAATCGAAACTTCGCAAAAACGCGAATCCGCCAAGCACCATAAAAAGCCCGGTGATGAACGAATAAAAAAGATTTTCCGTCGCAACGGACGACAATCCGACGACGAGCGGAATTTTTTTTCGGACGGCGACCGCCTTTGCCGTGCCGCTGATCAAAATCCCGAGCGGAATCATCGAACTCATCGCTTCGCCGATCAGAACCGCCGGAACCGTGTCGCTTAACCTGAGTTTATAAGGCGCGTAAACCGAAAGTTTCCACGCAAAAGCACGGGCGAGCAAACGCAGAAAATATATGATCAGAATCGCCGCAAACCCGTCGAAACCGATTTTCCCGATGCCCAGAACAATTTCGTGAAACCCGACCGTCGCGATGAAATAAATAAAAAGCCCGATTCCGAGAATCGTGAACAAAACTGCTGCGATCTTTAAACGATTGATGTGTTTTGAGTTTGAATTTGGAACCTGAAGTTTGGATTCCGGAACTTTTGTGTCGGTATTCACGTCTCTTTGCCTTTTCGCCGATGCGCCTATTATGATGTTATTTTATTTACAACTTATTACAAAACCGAAAAGGAATGAATTTAACGGTGAACGGTGAGTGTTAAGTGATAAGTTTTAATATTTGTTTTGTAACTCAGCACTCAGCACTCACCGTTCACCACTAAAAAGATTATGAACGCAACAGCTTTAGAACAAGAACATATCAGACCGGCTTTAACACAACTCTCGGACGAAGAAGAACTTTTTCGCTCGTCGATCCGCGAATTTGCCGAGGGCGAAATCCGCCCGCGGGTTGAAAAAATGGAGCACGACGGCAAGCTCGACCAGGATTTGATCCGGCAATGCTTTGAGCTCGGTTTGATGGCGATCGAAACGCCCGAAGAATACGGCGGCGCGGGCTCGTCATTTTTTAACGCGATTTTGGCAATCGAAGAAATTGCGCGAATTGACGCTTCGACAAGCGTTTTTGTTGATGTCCAGAACACTTTAACGACAAACGCGATCATCCGCTGGGCAAGCGAAGATTTGAAAAAGAAATATCTGCCGCAGATGGCGCAAAGCAAGGTCGGCGCGTATGCTTTGAGCGAGGCGGGAAGCGGTTCGGACGCTTTTGCCTTAAAAACCCGCGCCGTAGATCGTGGCGATTTTTACGAAATTACCGGACAAAAGCTCTGGATCACGAACGGCAACGAAGCCGAGATCTTTGTTCTTTTCGCGACCGTTGATCCGTCGGCGGGCTACAAAGGTATCACGGCTTTCATCGTCGAAAAAGGTTTTGAAGGTTTCGCGGTCGGCAAAAAAGAAGACAAGCTCGGCATCCGCGCATCTTCGACAACGGAACTGATTTTAGATAACTGCCGCGTTCCGAAAGAAAACGTTCTCGGCGAAGTAGGCTTTGGTTACAAGGTTTCGATCGAAACTCTGAACGAAGGACGCATCGGCATCGGCGCGCAAATGGTCGGCATCGCGCAGGGCGCCTACGAAGCCGCGCTCAAATACACCGCCGAGCGCGAACAATTCGGTCAAGCGATCAACAGCTTTCAGGGCGTGCAGTTCCAGCTCGCCGAAATGGCGATCGATCTCGAAGCCGCGCGCCTTTTGGTTTACAACGCGGCGCGTTTGAAAGATTCCGGCAAATCCTTCCTCAAAGAAGCGGCGATGGCAAAGGTCTATTCATCGCGTGTGGCGGAAAAAATCTCTTCAAAGGCGATCGAACTTTTCGGCGGCTACGGCTACGTGAAAGATTACCCGGTCGAAAAATTCTGGCGCGATTCGAAGATCGGCTCGATCTACGAGGGCACGAGCAATATGCAATTAGCGACGATCGCCAAACTGATTACGAGCGGAAAGTAATTGTCGTTTGAACTATATGAAAAAGGATGAATAGAGATTTCCTATTCATCCTTTTTTATTAACATATTAAGATGTTTGCCGTGTTTAGTTCTTATTCTTCTTGCGTTTCGGAAAAGGTTTTTTGCTGTCTTTGCGTTTTGTCTTTTTGCTTTTGAAATCGCGGCGGTTTTTGAAATCGCCGCCCCCGCGTTCGCGTTCGGGTGATTTTTCGCGCGGCGTTTCGCCGTCTTTTAATGAAGCGCGGCGGATGTTTATATTCAGCTGGCGAATGCGGCTGCGCTGCATTTTCTGCAAAACCTGTTCGACCAGTTCGCCCGGAATATCAACCAGCGTGAAGCGGTCATTAACATCGATTGCGCCGATCGCTTTGCCGGGAATGTTGGCTTCGTTGGCGATCGAGCCGACAATATCGCCCGGGCTGATCTGATGACGGCGACCGACATCGATAAACAGCCGTACCATGCCTTCTTCCGAATAGGTCACTTGTTCGCGTTCGGGCTCGACATTGACTTCGATCGGTTTGTCGCCGACGGTCAGAAAGACGGCGGCGGCGGCGATTTCGGCGATGTCGGCACCCGTTTCTTCCGCCAGATCTTCGACGAGCGAAAGATACAGCTCCAAATCCTGTTCGGTGAGCGTCGCGATGATCTTTTCTTTAATTAAACCGACGCGCCGCGCTGCGACATCCGCCTGCGAAGGCAGTTTGATCGGTTCGATCTTTTGTTTCGTGTATCTTTCGATGTCGCGCATCATCCGCTGTTGACGCGGCGTGACGAAAAGAATCGTTCTGCCTTCGCGTCCGGCGCGTCCCGTGCGTCCGATGCGGTGAACGTAGGATTCCGTATCGGAAGGCATATCGTAATTAACGACCGTGCTAATGCGTTCAACGTCGAGACCGCGCGCGGCAACGTCCGTTGCGACGACGATCTCGATCTTCCCGTTTTTCAGCTTTTTAATGACGGTTTCGCGCTGCGCCTGGCTCATATCGCCGTGCATCGGTTCCGCCGCGTAACCGCGCGCCTGGAGTTTATCGGCAAGCTCCGCCGCGCCGACCTTAGTGCGATGAAAGATCAGAACTGCTTCGCCGGGCACGGATTCGGCTTCGAGAAGCCGCGTCAGAGCATCGGTCTTCTGGCGTTCGGAAACGTTCAGGTAAAATTGCTTGATGGTCGGAACCGTCAGCGTTTTAACCTCGATCTGAACGTTCACCGCTTCATTGAGGTAATTGTCGGCGATCCGCCGGACTTCACGCGGCATCGTCGCCGAAAAAAGCGCGGTCTGCCTCTCCTTCGGCGTGTGCGACAAGATCCATTCGACATCGTCGATAAAACCCATCCGCAGCATTTCGTCGGCTTCGTCGAGAACGACCATTTTTAAGTTGGAAATGTCGAGCGTTTCGCGCCGCATATGATCCATCACGCGTCCCGGTGTGCCGACGATGATCTGGACGCCGCTTCTGAGGTGGCGAATCTGCTGACTGATCGACTGCCCGCCGTAAACCGGCAGGACGCGCACCTTTCCGAGATGCTTGGCATAAGAGTGAATCGCTTCGGCGACCTGAATCGCCAGTTCGCGGGTCGGCGTGAGAACGAGTACCTGAACTTCACCGTTTTTGACTTCGATGTTATGCAATATGGGCAGCGCGAACGCCGCCGTTTTGCCCGTTCCGGTCTGCGCCTGACCGATAATGTCTCTGCCTTCCAAAAGTAACGGGATCGTCTTTTGCTGGATCGGCGACGGCGCTTCGTAACCCAATTCGTTGACGGCTTTCAGAATTTCGCTCTTTAAATTAAAATCGGCGAATGATATTTCGTTGTTTTCTACTGTTTGTGTTTCCATTGATAAAATTCAAAATTTATTGAAACAAATATTTTAACGGAAAACGGACGGAATGTAACTTCGCTTTATCAACAAACATCTAAAACTGCCTGAATTCGGGACAGGACTGGAGCGCACGCGCCCTCGCGTGCAACGACGCTAAGCGACGTGAAAAACGCTTCAATTCCTTAAAAGTCCGCTCGGAATCAAAGCGTCTTGAGCGTTTTGCAAACGCTTGCACGAGAGGGCGCGTGCGTTCCAGTCAACAAAATTCTTATTTCTAATTGACGTTAAAGCTTTTTTTCGAGGGCTTGTTTAATTTCGAGATTTCTGATCAAGCAATGCCAATAATTCGGATGAATCTTCAATACTTTAAGCAGGTTTAAAATGACGGAAATAAATCATTGTTTCGACAAAATCAAATTTGTTAAAATAGAAAACGGAGCAAGAACAAACCCCGCTTTCTTACAATGGATAAAACATTAACCCTCAATCTCGAAATAACGCCTCAGGACTACGTAAACGCAACGGAATTTTTGAAAAACCGGAGTTTTTTGTCTAAATACATCTACATTATCTTTCCGCTCATTATCTTTTTCTCCTTTGTTTTGATTATTTGCTGGATGTCGAACAATATTCGGGAAATCAATATCTTAGGATTGCTGCTTGTCAGTGCGATTCCCGCCTTGCTTTTGTGGGTGGCAATGCTTGTTTTAAATAGCTTTTCACCGTCCTTACTTTCTCGCCGGGTGAAAAAAATGATTAAGTCATCGCCTTTTATGCAGGGAGAACTTCAGATGAATTTTACGGACGAAGGCATTGAATTTTTAAGAGAACTGGCTTCCAGTAAAATAAATTGGAAGGCTTTTACTAAAGTAATAGAATCTGAAAGAGAGTTTCTCTTATATTCTACCGCTAAAGAGCCGCCCATCTTTATTCCCAAACGAGCCTTCGCTTCAAATGAAGACCTGAATTTCGTCAGATATTTGGTAAGAACAAAATCAGGCGATAAGACAGAGCGTTAGTCTTTAGTATCAACTTTCTAATTCTTCCTTGATCTCCAAATTCCGAATCAAACGATGCAGGTAATTCGGGTGCACGTCCAAAATTTTGGCGGTTTCGACATAGTTGCCTCTGGCTTCGCGAAAGGCGTTTAAGATCAGTTCTTTTTTCTTTTCGCGCAATGCTTCGTGATAGGTTGAAACGTCCGAAATTTCGGTTTCAGTTTGCAGTTCGAGAAAATCTTCGGGTAAATCTTCGGGCAGAATCCATTCCGAAGAACCTAGAACGGCGGCGCGTTCGAGGGCGTTTTCAAGTTCGCGGACGTTGCCGGGAAAGTCGTATTTCAAGAGCAGTTTTTTCGCGTTTGCCGAGATTCCGCGAATTTTCCGGTTTAAGATGCGGCTGAATTTAGCGGCGAAATTTTCGGCGAGCAGAAGAATATCTTCGCGCCGCTCGCGCAGGGCGGGCATCGTAAAACGCACGACATTCAAACGATAAAACAAGTCTTGTCGAAAGTTTCCGTTCTTTACTTCCGTTTGCAGATCGCGATTGGTCGCGGCGATCAGGCGAATATCGGCTTTCACGGAGCGCACGCCGCCGACGCGCTCAAATTCGCGTTCCTGCAGAACGCGCAGGAGTTTTGCCTGTAGATTGATGTTCATCTCGCCGATCTCGTCGAGAAAGAGCGTGCCGCCCTGCGCCGTTTCGATCTTGCCTTTTTTCTGCGAAACAGCGCCCGTGAACGCACCTTTTTCGTGTCCGAAAAGCTCCGATTCAAGCAACGTTTCGGTCAAGGCGGCGCAGTTTATCGCAACGAACGGCGCGCCGCTTCGCTGGCTGCCCAGATGAATCGCCTGCGCCGCGAGCTCTTTGCCCGTGCCGCTTTCACCGTTGATCAGTACGGTTGAATCGGTCGGCGCGACCTTTTTGATGAGCTCGAAAACCTTCTGCATCGCAGGGCTTTCGCCGAGCATATTGCGATTCAAGGTTTCGCCGCGCAGACGCGCGTTTTCGTTTTCGAGAAACGCAAAATTCCGGGTATTTTCAATCGAAATCGCCGCGATTCCGGCAACGGCTGTGAGAAATCTCAGATGGCTTTCGTCAAAATTCGATCGTGAGCTTGCCAGATAGATCACGCCGAGCGTTTTTTCAAAAAGCACGACGGGCGCACAGAGAAGCGACGAAATTTTTCTGAGGAAAAGACTTTCGGCGTTTTGCAGATTTTCTTCCCGTTCAAAATCCGTGACTAAAATTACTTGTTTCGTCTGCAAAACCTGACCGACAACCGTTTGGCTGACGCTTACGGGTTCGCCTTCGTTCAAACTATTCAGACCGACGATCTCGGCAAACTGGTTTTCGTCGTCAACCAGCAAAATCGCGCCTTCATCTGCCGGGACGACTTCAAAAATCTGACACAGCAGTTCTTTTTGAAGCGTTTCCGTATCGCGAACCCGGTTGATTTTCGTGAGGATCTGCAAGATCGCCGTCAAATCGCGCGCCATCGCGCCGAAAACTTCTTCGAGCCTGAGCTGCACGGAATTTTTCGGCAGGCGGAAGCGGGTTTTATCGAGAAAAACGCCGCTCGATTCTTCCGCCGAATCTTCCATTGAAAAACGAAACGTAAAATCGCCGACGCTGATTTTGTCGCCGCTCGAAAGTTCGGTTTCGGCGGCTTCGAGCCCGTTGACCGAAGTTCCGTTGAGGCTTCCCGAATCGCTGACGAAAAACTTTTCGCCGCGCCGTTCGATCACGCAATGACGGCGCGAAACTGACGCGTCGTTCAAAACAATTTCGTTTGCCGCTTCGCGCCCGACCGAGATTTTTTCGGCGTTTAGTTCAAAAACTTCGCCGCTGCCTTTTTCGGAAATGATCTTTAGTTTCGCCGTCATCGCTTTTCAAGTTTAGAACGAAAATTAACGCTGTCAAATTTACTGCTTCGGAATAGCTGATAACTGATAGCTGATAACTAATGACTTTTTAAATATACGAAACGAATGTTCTATCCGTTCGGTTTGCCGGACTATCTTTTCGGATAGTTTTTAGCTTGTCCGGCAAATTAAATAAATTTTCCTAAATCAATTTATCTTTAATTATTTCAAGGTTTAGATTCTTTCTAAAGATTTGGCACGGCTCTCGCACTAATCGGGAACGGCAGGTAGGGAAGTAACCAAAGAAAAATATTTATAGAGGAGAAAAAATCATGAAATCGCAATCATTAAAATTATTCGCAATCGCTTTTGTTTTAGGTTTAGTCACAATTTTCGCGTCGGCAGGTTCGGCAAACGCGCAAACTTTATTGTCTTTTGAAACTTCGTTTGATTTTCACGTCGGCAAGGACCGCCTTGCGGCGGGAAAATATGAGCTTCAAAAAATGGACTACGGCAAATATTTGCTGAGAAACACGGAAACGAGAAAAGCAAGACTTGTTTTCTTCGATATTCCGGAAGCTAATAAAAATTCGGACGAACCGCAAAGAATCAGCTTTAACCGTTACGGCGAAACTTATTTTTTACGCAGTATTTTTGATAAACCGGGTGCCGAAGGCAAGCAATTGATCGAATCGGGTTATGAAAAAGAGGTTCGCAAAGGCACGGCAAACAAGGAAAATCAGTTAGCCTCGGAAGGCACAAAACCGGAAAAAGTTTCGGTCAATTTGTCGAAGTAATTAAAACGTTTCAGGGAAGGCGAAAGCGGTTTGGATTTTTCCAAGCCGCTTTTTCAGTTTTGTTTCAAAAGAATCGCATCGCTCGTCAGCGTTCCGCGTGAAACTGCCAGGGTTTTTCCGTCGTTCGACCACGCGAAGCTGAAAATGAAATTGTCGTTGAAATTCGTGATGCGGCGCGGTTTATCGCCGTTCAGAGGCAGCAGCCAGACGTTTGCAAAGCCGTTTTCGTCATTGATGAACGAAAGATTTTTGCCGTCCGCCGTCCAGCGCAGAACGAATTGCGCTTCGCTGTATTTCTGCACCGCGGTTTCGGGAAGCGTGAAAGTTTTGACCGCGCCGGTTTCGATCGACTGGGTTTCCATCGCATAAGCTCGTTTGCTTTCTTCCCAGTAAATATAAGCGATCGATTTTCCGTCGGGCGAAACGGCGTATTGCTGGATCGGTTTGTTCGAAACTTTTGCGGGCGCGTTAAATTCGGTCGAATCACGCACCAGGCTCGGAATCAGGTTTGAGGTAATCGGATCGTTTTCGGCAAAATAAAATACCTGCGGACTTTGCGAAGCGCAGCTGATCGTCCATTTATTTTCGAGAAGCTGTGAATTTTTCCCGTCAATATCGATCCGCGCCGACCCGCCGCGCTGGTTGCCGACGACGTTGTGAAAAATATATTTGCCGTCGCCCGTGACGCACGGATTCAGTTTCAGCGATTTGTCGGAAGTCAGTTGTTTTTTCTCCGTGCCGTCGGCTTTCATCATCCAGATTTCCGGGTTGCCGCTGACATTCGAGGCGTAAACGATGCGGTTGTCGGGCGTCCAGCTCAAACCGATTCCTTCCATTTTGCCTTCGGTTATCCGTTTTGCCTGCGCCGGACTTTCCTCCGGAACAGTCCAGATGCTGAGAAGATAATCCTGCTGAATTGTGAGCAGATTTTTGCCGTCGGCGCTTGCGCTCAAACTGCTGTAGCTGTTCAAGTCTTTGGTGATTTGCCGCGCGCTTCCGTCGGCATAATCGATCCGCCAGATTTGCGTCTGAAATTCCCGCGAATTCGAAAGCGTCACGAGCAGACCGCTTTTGTCGGCAAGCCAGATAAAACGGTTCGGCTGAAAATTGTTCTGCTCGTCCTTCCAGATCACCTTTAGATCGCCGCCTTCCGCCGGAATTTCGACGATTTGCGGATAGCGCCGGTCCTTATCCGATTCGAAAATCCCGAAGGCGATCGTCTTGTTATCGGGCGACCAGATCGCCGTGTAGGCGAACGTTTCGGGCATCGAGCGGATTTCACGTTCGCCGGTTCCGTCCGAATTAATTGTCAGGAGAACGAATCTTCTGTTTTTATCGTCGGAACGAATAAAAGTGAGTTTTTGCGCGTCGTTTGAAACCGATACTCCGGGCATACAATCGTGGACGATCTTCTCAGCCGCGCCGCCGAGCGCCGGAACGCGAAAAATTTCGCCGACCGATTTGCGGTCCCAGATGTTGTAATAAACCCATTTATTATCGGGCGAAATCGCCAATCCCTGATAAACGTTTTCCGACGGCGCGACGATCTGGATCGCGCTTCCGCTCGCCGTTTGTTTGAGCCAGAGCGATTGCCGCGCGCCGTCGTCCGTGACGTAAGCCGTATAATTTCCGTCGGGCGAGATCACCGCGTCGTAAACTTTCCCGAGATTGGTCAGCCGCATTGAAGTCGCGTTCTCAAAACCTTTTTTTGTTTCAGACGGTTTGCTTGATGCAAATTGCCAGACGGAATAGCCGATGCCGCCCAAAATTGCCGTGAGCAGAAAAACGCCGAGAATTTTTATCCAAAACCTGTCGCCTGACGGCGTCTGAACATTTGAACGGCTCAGAATTTCGGTGTTTGCAGGCGTTTGAATTTCGGCGGTCGAGGCTTTGATCGTTTCGTTCGAATCGGAAGTGATGTCGCCCATCGAACGGCGCAGACGTTTCAGATCGGCAAGCAGATCCGAAGCCGTCTGGTAGCGGAAATCACGGTCTTTTTCGAGCAGTTTGAAAACGATGTTTTCAAATTCAAGCGGAATATTCGGGTTTATTTCGCCCGGGCGGGCAGGGTTTTTATGCAGAATCTCGTCAAAAGTTCCGGCTTGCGTCGCGGCTTTGAACGGCAGCGTGCCGCACGCCATTTCGTAAAGCAGAACGCCGAAGCTCCAAAGGTCTGTCCGCCCGTCGAGCTTTTTCCCGAGCGCGTGTTCGGGCGACATATATTGGACGGTTCCGACGAGCATCCCGTCATCGGTTTTCGCCCGCGTCACGTCGAGTTCGGAAACTTCTTCGGAAATGAGTTTTGCCAGACCGAAATCGAGAATCTTCACTTGTCCGCGCCGGTTGATGATGATGTTCGAAGATTTGATGTCGCGGTGAATGATGTCATTGCGGTGCGCTTCGTCGAGCGCGTCGGCGATCTGCGAAGCGATATCTAAGATCTCGTGCAGATCGAGCGATCCAGCGCGGATCTTTTCCGCGAGAGTTTCGCCTTCGACCAGCTCCATCGCCAGAAAAGGCGTTTCCGCCGCCGCATCAATTTCGTAAATCGTGCAGATATGCGGGTGATTGAGATTTGCCGCGAGCCGCGCTTCCTGCAAAAAACGATTGAGCCGTTTGCGCTCATTTGAGACGGCGGTGGGCAAAATCTTCAGTGCGACCTTGCGCGTCAGCTTCGTGTCTTCCGCCAGATAAACTTCGCCCATTCCGCCTGCGCCGAGTTTCTTGAGGATCTTGTAATGTGAAATTTGTTCGGACACTCGAAAATTCTAACGAGAAATTTATGTTTCAGGTTCGTTTTGATTTTAAGTTATGCACGAAATTTTTGCTAATTTTGCGGAGGAGCTTTTACTGTCGGAAAAAGTTAACTTCGGAATAAGTGAAAGGTGGAAAGTAAAAAGTGAAATGTTATCACTTATGACTTATCACTTTTCACTTACTCCGAAGATATTTAAGCAAAAGATCAATAACTAGTTTGCTTAACTCTATTGCGGCAGGCGTCCCGGTGTGAGCGGCGCGCCGGCGTCTTCGAGTTGTTTTTCGAAAGCGGGCAGATCGGCTTCGACCAATTTTCGCAGTCTTGCGAGAACCGGACGAAACTGCGCTTCGGTCAAGCTATATTGATCGAGCTGGGTCTGCGTCGGTTTGACGGACGACAGGCGAATTGCGTCGGCAACCGCGCCGATCCGTTGGCTGATCGACGGCGGCGGAATGTCGCTGTTTTCACGACCGCCACGCAATTCGTTGATGATCGAATTGATCTCGTCGTCAAACGCTTTTGCCTGGTTGATAAATTGCTGATTCGCGACCGGCGCATTGTCCGCCGAGCGTTTCAGGAATCCGATCCGCGTTTTCGCCGCCGTTGCCGCATCGGCTGCGCCGCTGATCCCGCGCTGCAGAGCGGCGACTTTGCGTTGGAAATCACCGAGCGCCTGGGCTTCGGCTTCGGTCAGGCGTTCTCTGCCTTCGACCGTTACGTTAAAGGTCTGCGTTCCCGGCAAAGACGTGACGACGCCATTGACGCGCAGCGCGGTCGTTACAGTGTATTTTCCGGGCATCACGAGCGCGCCTTGCGGTCCGGGCGTGAAACCTTCGGGAAGAGTCACACCGGCGGGAATTTGCGGCGCAGTTGCGGGAATCGAGGGCGGCGTGTAGCGCAGATCCCACGTCACGCGTTGAATTCCGGCGGTTGCGGGCGAAGTCAAACGGCGTACGACTTTGCCTTCTGCATCCGTGACGGTGAAAAGCAAAGCGGGCGCGTCTTCTTCCGATTCAGCGCGAAGCTCTTCGATCGTCGGATAGCGAAACGGTTTTTTCTCCTTATTGGCTTCGCGTTCGGCTTCCTGACGTGTTTGTTTCAGTGTTTTCGGGGCTTCTTTCAGGTAATAAACGAACGTCGCGCCGTAAGCCGGATTCGGTGCGGTGTAGAATGAAGCGCCTTGAAAGCCTGCGAAAATTTTGTTTGAGCGAATATACATCAGAGCGTCGCGCACGGGGAAAAGCATCGAGCTTTGTTCGAGCGACTGCTTATTCGTCATCCGAAGCGGCGTGTAATCGTCGAGCACGTAAATTCCGCGTCCGAATGTCGCAACAACGAGATCGTTCATGCCTTTGTGAATGACGATGTCGCGCACGGCGATCGTCGGCAAACCGCCTTTCAATTGAATCCATTTCGCGCCGCCGTCAGCCGTGAAAAACAAGCCGAATTCCGTGCCGACAAATAAAATGTTCGGATTCGTTTGGTCTTCGGCAATCGCGTAGAGCGAGCCGCGTTCGGGCAGATTAGAAGCGATCGAAGTCCACGTTTTGCCCGTGTCGGTGCTTTTCATTAAGTAGGGTTTGAAATCGCCGTTTTGGTGATTGTTGAAAAGCGCGTAAACCGTGTTCTGATCGTGCTGCGAAGCAAGCACGCGTGAAACGTAGCTCATTTCGGGAACTCCCGCGATCTTATCGATCTTGCGCCACGAACCGCCGTCGTTTTCCGTTACCTGAACAAGCCCGTCGTCCGTGCCGACGTAGATCAATCCCTGCTTTTTCGGCGATTCGCTAATTGCCGAAGCATTGCCGTAAAGCGCGGTCGACTGGTTTTTGGCGATCGCGTCGGGCGATTGAATTTTGCCGAAAACCGGAAGCTGATTGCGATCAAGGCGCCGAGTCAAATCCGGGCTGATAACGCGCCAATCGTCGCCGCGATTATCGGATTTAAATAGTTTATGTCCGGCGAAATAAAGGCGCTTTGAATTGTGCGGGCTGATGATAAACGGCGAATCCCAGTTGTAGCGCTGCGATTCATCGTTTAAGCCTTCAATCGGCGGAATATCGACCGTTTCGCCCGTCGTTTTATCGAATCTGACAAGCCCGCCGTTTTGGCTTTCAGCGTAAATCGTGTTTGCATCTTCCGGATCGACCGCCGAACGAAAACCGTCGCCGCCGTTCGTCACGAACCAATCGGAATTGACGATTCCCGCAGTGTTGCGCGTGCGCACCGGACCTCCCAAAGAATTATTGTCCTGCGTGCCGCCGTAAACGTTATAAAACGGCATATTCGTGTCGAGCGCGATGTCGTAAAACTGTGCGACCGGCAAATTCGCTTTAAAGTTCCAGTTCGCGCCGCGATCAAAGCTTTCATAAACGCCTCCGTCGCAGCCGACCAGTATATAATCCGTATTTTTCGGATCGACCCAGATCGCGTGATTATCCACGTGTTTGAGCCGTTCGCCCAAAGGTCGAAGCGTGCGTCCGGCATCATCCGAGACTTGAAAAACGACGTTCGGCACGTAAATCCGGTCAACGTTTTTCGGGTCGGCAATGATCTGCCCGTAATACATCCCTTGCGCGATACTCGGGTTCATTCGCTCCCACGTCGCGCCTTTGTCAACGGAGCGAAAAATTCCGCTCAGGTTTCCGCTCGCCTCGACCGTCGCGAAAACGACGTTCGGGTCGACGGGCGAAACCGCTAAGCCGATGCGCCCCAGATCGCCCGGCGGCAAGCCGCTTTTGAGTTTTGACCAGGTGTTTCCGCCGTCAACCGATTTATAAACCGCGCTTTCCGGTCCGCCGTTGATGAGCGTGTAAAAATGCCGCCGGCGCTGCCACGAAGCGGCGTACATGATGTCGGGATTTGACGGGTCGAAAACAACGTCCGTAACGCCCGTGTTTTCGCTGACCGTGATGACGGCTTTCCAGGTTTTGCCGCCGTCGGTCGTTTTATAAAGCCCGCGTTCGCCGCCCGCCGACCAGAGCGGACCTTGCGCGGCGACGAAAACGACGTTCGAATCGCGCGGGTCGACAATAATGCGTCCGATATGTTCCGATGTTTTCAAACCCATGTTTTTCCACGATTTGCCGCCGTCATCAGAACGATAAACGCCGTCGCCGTAACCGACACTGCGCTGGCTGTTGTGTTCGCCCGTACCGACCCAAACGGTCGAAGGATTTTTCGGGTCGAGCGCGATCGCACCGATCGAATACGAGCCTTCGCCATCGAAAACCGGCGTCCAGGTCGTGCCCGCGTTGACGGTTTTCCAAACGCCGCCCGAAGCGACCACGACGTAATATTTCGCGCGATCGTTCGGATCAACCGCAAAACCGTTGACTCTGCCGGACGTCACCGCCGGACCGATCGAGCGAAACTTTAAACCCGAAAAAGTGCCGCTCGACATCGGTTCGGGTTTGGGTGTCGGCGTGACCGAAGGTGTCGGCGACGCCGAAGGGGTTGGCGACGGACTCGGAAGGGTTTTTTCTTTCGAATCCTGCTGGGCGAATAAATTCGAGTTTGAAAATAAACACAGGCAAACTGCCAGAAACAAAATACGCGGTTGACGCATTAAAATAACTCCTTTTGATTTTGTATGGAACTGCTTTGAATTAAATTGATTATGACTTGATTTTCGCGCTTCGGGCAAGCCGAAAAAGCAATGTTCGGCAACTTTAATTTGCCGTGCAGAAATCTTGCTTTTTTGCTTTGGATGGGCTAATGTTTCATCTATGCGACAGGTTGCGAATCCGCCGAATCCTTACGAGAAATATTCCGCCGAATTCTTGGGCGAACCGCCCGCCGTCAAGCTGGAAGTTTTTGAAGAAACGGCGACGCGCTCGATGATCACGAAAAGCAATATGCCGGAGATGGGAATTCGCTACACGGTCAATTGTTACCGCGGCTGTATTCACGCCTGCACGTATTGTTTTGCGCGCCGCTATCACGAATTTTTAGGCTACGGCGCGGGAACCGATTTTGAAACGAAAATCGTTGCAAAGATCAACGCACCCGCTCGTTTGCGCGAAGATTTGAAAAAAACACGTGAAAATATTTCTCATCTCGAATTTTCGTTTGCGACCGATCCTTATCTGCCGCTCGAAGCAAATTACGAACTGACGCGCCGCTGTTTGCTCGTCTGCCGCGATTTTCGGATGCCGGTCGGGGTTATTACGAAATCGCCTTTGGTCACGCGTGATCTGGACGTTTTGACAAAACTCGACGCGACGGTTTTCTTTTCGATTCCTTTTCCGACCACCGAAAAATCAAAACCTTTCGAACTTCATACGCCGATTCCGGCTGTTCGTTTCCGAGCGATGAAAACTTTGTCGGACGCGGGAATAAAAGTCGGCATCGGGATCGCGCCGGTAATTTTGGGTTATAACGATTCGGACATCCCGGTCCTGCTCGAAAAAGCCCGCGAAGCCGGCGCGACCAAAGCGTTTATCAATCTGATTCATTTTGATTCGGATTCGATCGAAGAATATTTTGTTCAAAGACTGCGCGAAAAACTTCCAACGCAAGCCGAAAAGATCATCAACCAGCAAAAACGCGAGCGCGGCGGGGCATTGCGCCACAAAACTTTTGCCGACCGTGCCGGGAAAACCGAGAAATGGAAAATGGCGGTCAAATTATTCGAGATGCATTTTCGCCGTCTGGGTTTCGAGCGGTTTGAAAGAATCGAAAAGCCTGAAGAAAAAGCACTGCCGGTTCAGCAGAAATTGTTTTGAGTTCAAAGTCTCAAGTTCCAAGACCCAAGCCGGTTTTGGTTTCTTTGACCTGAGACTTGGAACTTGGGACTTGGGACTTTTTTGTGTATCTTGAAATCTATGCAAAACAGAATCGAAGTTTTTAAACAACTGATCGAAGCCGACCCGTCGAACACGATGGTTTTGTTCGGTCTGGCAAACGAATATCAAAAGCAGGAAGATTGGCAGAACGTCATCGCGACGCTCGAAGATTATCTCGCCAGGGCGGACGACGAAGGCGCGGCTTATGGAATGCTGGCAAAGGCTTACGAGCGAACAGGGAATCGCGAAAAAGCAAAAACTGCGTATGAAAAAGGAATCGAAGTTTCGATGGCGCACGGGCATCCTTCGATGGCGGGCGAATATAAAATGACGCTCGATTTGGATTACGGCGATTAGTTTTCCTTTCGCAAATTGCCCGTTTCCGCCATCTTTGGTATTTTATAAATTTATCCTTTTATCAGAAATCTTTATTAACGGGAATTATAAAAATGGCAACTGCAACAAAGAAAGCGGATACGGCAAAATCTAATAATAAAAGTAAAAAGCCGACGAATAAGAAAAACGAGACTTTAAAGAATACTTCGACGAAAAGTACGGCAAAAACCGTCGAAAAAGAAAAAATGACGGTCGGCGACGGCATTCTCGAAAAAGACACCGTGCAGAAAACGGCGAAAGCCGTCGTTGCGGAAACTACTGCCGTCAAAGCCAAAAAATCAACTTCTTCGAACGGCAAAAAAACGGCGAAAACTTACAGCGGATTGGACACGAAAACGCTGGTCGGAATTTACCGCACGATGTATCTGTCGCGGCGCGTTGACGACAAGGAAATTCAACTCAAAGGTCAGAACAAGATCTTTTTTCAGATCTCGGGCGCGGGACACGAAGGCGTTTTGGTCGGCGCGGCATTGGCGATGAAGCCTGCCTACGATTGGTTTTTCCCGTATTACCGCGATCGCGCTCTGATGCTCGGGCTCGGCATGACGGCGCAGGAAATGCTTTATTCATCGGTCGGCGCGGAAGTCGATCCGAACTCGCACGGACGGCAGATGCCTTCGCACTGGGGAAGCGTCAAACTGAATGTTCCGTCGCAATCTTCGTGCACGGGTTCGCAGGCTTTGCACGCGGTCGGCGCGGCGGAAGCCTCGTATCGCGCAACGCTTTTGACGAGCTTGCAGGACAAAATCGACGGATTCAAGGGCGATGAGGTCGTTTATATGTCGGTCGGCGACGGCACGACGAGCGAAGGCGAATGGTGGGAAGCCTTAAATTCGGCGTGCAATATGAAATTGCCCGTGATCTTTGTCGTCGAAGACAACGGCTACGCCATTTCAACGCCGGTCGAAGTCAACACGGCGGGCGGCGATATTTCAAAACTCGTCGCCGGATTTCCAAATTTACTAATTCAAAAATGCGACGGCACGGATCCGCTCGAAAGTTACGAAACGTTTAAACGCGCGGTCGAATTTTGCCGCGCGCGCAAAGGCGCGGCGTTCGTGCATGCAAAGGTCGTGCGTCCTTATTCGCACTCGCTTTCGGACGACGAAAAACTTTATCGCCCCGAAGAAGAGCGCGAAGCCGACGCGCGGATCGACCCGATCAAAACTTTCGGCGAATTTCTGATGACCGAAGGCATTGCTTCGTCGGAAGATTTAGAAGCGCTCAGAAAAGAAGTTGACGCGGAAGTCAATTCTGCGGCGGACATTGCGATCAATACGCCGCAGCCGGCGCCTGAATCCGCGTGGCGAAACGTTTATTCACCCGATGTTGACCCGACTTCCAGGGAGTTCGACACCGAAGAAGGCGCGGAGCTTTCGGGCAATGCGGGTACGATGGTCGATCTGATCAATCGCTGTCTGCACGAGGAAATGGAACGCGACGAGCGCATCGTAATTTTCGGCGAAGATGTCGCCGACGTTTCGCGCGAAGAATATCTCGAAACCGTCAAAGGCAAAGGCGGCGTGTTCAAAGTAACGGCAAATCTACAGCGCAAATTCGGTTCGGCGCGTGTTTTCAATTCACCGCTCGCCGAAGCAAACATCATCGGGCGCGCGGTCGGAATGTCGATTCGCGGTCTGAAACCCGTGGTTGAAATTCAATTTTTTGATTACATTTTCCCCGCGATGCATCAGATTCGCAACGAAGTTGCCGTTACGCGCTGGCGTTCGGACGGCGACACGAAATGCCCGATGGTCATACGCGTTCCGGTCGGCGGATATTTAAAGGGCGGCGCGGTTTATCATTCGCAATCGGGCACGACGCTTTTTGCGCACACGCCCGGACTGCGCATCGTTTACCCGTCAAACGCGCTCGATGCCAACGGTCTTCTTCGGACTTCGATTCGCTGCGACGATCCCGTAATGTTTCTCGAACACAAACACCTTTATCGTCAGGTTTACAACAAATCGCAATATCCTTCGAGCGAATTTCTGATCCCGTTCGGCAAGGCAAAGGTCGTCCGCGAAGGAACCGACGTGACGATCGTGACATTCGGCGCACTCGTTCAAAGAAGTTTTGAAGCCGCAAAACGGCTCGAAAAAGAAGGAATTTCGGCGGAAGTCATTGATCTGCGCACGCTCGTTCCATACGATTGGGAACGCATCGCCGAATCGGTCAAGAAAACAAACCGCGTCATCGTCGCGCACGAAGACCCGATTTCCTACGGTTACGGCGCAGAAATCGCGGCGCGGATCGCGGACGAATTGTTTGAATATCTCGACGCTCCGGTGCGCCGTGTCGGCGCGATCGATACGTTTGTCGCCTACGCTCCGCAGGTCGAAGATTACATCCTGCCGCAGATCGAAGACGTCGAAAAAGCGGCGCGGGAATTGATGAAATACTAAAAGTTTTTCAGTCAAAAAGAGCGAAAGGCAGAAAATTGAATATTCAACTTTCTGCCTTTCGCTCTTTTACTGCGCCAGTTTTAAGACGTGATTAATTCAATTAAAAATTAATTTTACGCCGGAACTTTCCGCGCTTTTTCACGGTCCCAGTTGCGATGGGCGGCAATCGCGCTGATAAAGCTTTGCGCCGCATCTTTCGCGCCGTTATCGCTTAAAATAAGGGCTTTGTCGTCTTTCGCTTTACCGGCGAAGGTTATATTGACGAATTCGACGCCGGCGCCGGAAGCGGCAATCGCTTTGCAGTGACGAAAGGCTTCATTAACGAACTCGTAAGCATCGGCTTCTTCCATCAAGGTCGCGACGCTTTGTTCGCCGCCGGGAACGTAAACCGCATCAAAGAGCACGGAAGCGACGGTGCGCAGGGCGTGGTCGACCTTCATTTCATTACCGTCCGCATCTTTGACGGATTTCGATTTCATCCCGATTATTTTCACGGTCGCGCCTTGTTTTTCGAGCGCGTTTTTCATCGTTTTGACATCGCCGGAGTCAAACCCGTCGGCGACGAGAAACGCGATCTTTCGCGTTGCGATCGTGTCTTTGACCGTGTTCGCCATCGAAAGCGCGGCGGATTTTTTGACCTGCGCCTCTTTTTTCGGAAGCGGCTGGTAATCGTCCGGGTTGGCGTTTGCCGGATAACCCATATTCATCGGCAGATCGAGCTTGGCGGGAATTTCGATGCCGAGGTTTTCCGCGACGCCCCGAGCCAGTTTTTCGTTGATTTGATTCAGGATATAAACGATTCTTTCACGAATCGCGTTTATTTCGACCTTGCCGAGCTCAAAACTGAGCGCGTTGATAATGTGCGTTTGCTCATACTCGGATTGACTTTCGAAAAACAGCGCGGCTTGCGTGAAATGATCGCGGAAGCTGTCGCTGCGCACGCGAATTTTATGACCGTCGATCTTTTCCTGATGCGAAGCGAAACCGCCGTCCTTCATCATCGCCTGAAACGGGCAGCCGCCGCCGAGCGTGTTCGGCTCATAAGCGACGCGACCTTTATTTATTTCGTGGCGAAAATGTCCGTCGCGTTGATTGTTATGTTTCGGCGCGACCGGCGCATTGATCGGAATTTCGTGAAAATTCGCGCCGCCGAGCCGCGAGATCTGCGTGTCGAGATATGAATGAAGCCGTCCCTGCAGCAGCGGATCATTGGAAAAATCGATACCCGGCACGATATGCGAAGGACAAAATGCGACCTGTTCGGTTTCCGCAAAAAAATTGTCGGGATTGCGGTTTAAGACCATCTTGCCGACAAGCCGGACGGGAACCAACTCTTCTGGAATGAGTTTGGTCGCGTCCAAAAGGTCGAAATCGAATTTATGTTCGTCTTCTTCGGGCACCAGCTGCACGCCGAGCTCCCATTCGGGAAATGCGCCGTTTTCGATCGCTTCGTATAGATCGCGGCGATGAAAATCGGCGTCGAAGCCCGAAATTTTCTGCGCTTCGTTCCATGCGACGGAATGCACGCCTAATTTCGGTTTCCAGTGAAATTTGACAAATGTTGCTTTGCCTTCCTCGTTGATAAAACGAAACGTGTGAATGCCGAAACCTTCCATCATCCGCAGCGAGCGCGGAATTGCTCTGTCCGACATCACCCACATAATCATATGCATCGATTCGGGCATCAATGAGATAAAATCCCAAAAAGTATCGTGCGCCGAAGCCGCCTGCGGAATTTCGTTGTGCGGTTCGGGTTTGACCGAATGAACCAGATCGGGAAACTTGATCGCGTCCTGGATAAAAAAGACCGGAATATTGTTTCCGACCAGATCATAGTTGCCTTCATCGGTGTAGAATTTGACCGCAAACCCGCGCACGTCGCGTGCCAGGTCGGTCGAGCCGCGCGAACCGGCAACGGTCGAGAACCGCACGAAGACCGGCGTCTTTTTTCCGACTTCGGTCAGAAATTTCGCCCTTGTAAATTCCTTCAAAGAATCGTTCAATTCAAAATAACCGTGCGCCGCGACGCCGCGCGCGTGAACGATCCGTTCGGGAATCCGTTCGTGGTCGAAATGCGTGATCTTCTCACGCATAATAAAATCTTCCAAAAGCGTCGGACCGCGCTCGCCCGCCTTTAAGGAATTCTGATTGTCGTTGATGCGTAAGCCCTGATTGGTTGTTAAAGCCTGATCCGCGGCGTCGGTTGTGGATTGTAATAATTGCTCGGCTTTTTTGTCGGAGCTGTCGTTTGTTTCTTCTGATTTCTTTGTCATTTTATTCCCCTTGTTCGAAAAATTATGTAATTGTCAAAAACCGCTGCTAACATTCGAAAAATATTGAGAAACAGGCGCGAGAAAATCTCCTGCCCTTCAAATGTTAAAAACACTTTTGATAAATTATCTTAACTTTTTGCGCCGCAATCTGAAAGGAAAATATTTGGTTATTTGTTATCTTCGTCAAACAACGTGAAACGGCAAAATGCCGCATTTCGATAAAATCTCAACCTTGGTTATTGTTTGAGGCGATAAATTCCGGTTGCGAGGCGTTCGGCAAAACCTTCGTCGACAAGCGCGTGGTTGGCACGTCCTGCTTCCCAGCGCCAGAATCCGAACGCTTTGGCGAATTCGCCGAGCGCGGTCGTGCCGCACATTTTCAAAAATTCGCGGGCGAGTTCTTTGACGGCTTCTTCGCGCGTGATTTTTTTTGAAAGTTCTTTTGGAAAACGCGCTTCGGCGAGCGTCCAGATATATGTAAATTTCGGTTGATAAAGAACTTCCTGCGGGACGACCTTCAGACATTTTTGCAGCTCGTCGAGGGCTTTTGAGAGCTTGGCGCGGTTCTCGATCTTCGCCTCGGCGCGTAGATCGGCGGTTCCCATTTCCCACTCTTTTCGCAAAACCTTTAAAACCTTTTGCGCGTCTTCGGATAGTTTCGCCTTTTCTTCTTTTTTCGGAATGCCCCAAATCGCGTTGAAAGAGGGAATCAGGCGCGGCGCGACAAAGGTCGAGCGACCTTTGCAAAGTTTTGAATAATAAACCTTTCCGCGCATCATCACCTCGTCTTTGAGCGTCCACGCAAGGCTCATTTCGTAATCTTTCTGCACATTTTTCGGCGAGTATGCGTCGCGCCGACCGCAGACGGCGATGTAAACGCTCGGCAAATTCGTCCGCGCGTCGGTCAAACCCAGACAAAATCCCAAATCCTGCACAAGCGCTTCGACTTCCGGCGCGGTTTCGATTTTCAAAGTTTCCTCGCGCCGCCATTTTCGGTCGCGGAAATTTTCGACTTCTTCAAACGAGATTTTCATAAAACCGTATTAAATCACAGATGGCACAAGATT
>DATLOR010000295.1:0-8283 GCA_035536135.1 Pyrinomonadaceae bacterium
ACTTTTTGCCGGTTTTCAACCTCAAACTTAACAGGCAAATTAAGTTTTGCCCTGAAAAAAATTACGAACAAGGGAGAAATTATTATGAAAAAATTCTTAGCGTTAACATTACTTTTAGGTGCATCTGTGATTTTTGTGCCTTCGATTGAAGCCAAAACCAATAGCGTAGCGACATTAAACAATTCGGCTGTTCCACAGATTCGCGTTCAGCTCGGCGGAAGACAACGCAACCGCCGGGTCCGCATTGTGACCAGAACCCGCATCGTTCGGGTCGGCTACCGCACCTACCGCGAAGTCGTGCAGTATCGTTATTTTGGTAACGGTCGCGTGACAGCCCGCGTTTTGAGCCGCACGCGGATTCGCTAAAGCAATCATAAAAAATACTTAAAGCGGGATTCTACTTTCTCCTCCCGCTTTTTTTCTTTTTAAACATTGGCTGTAAAACGCGCGTTACAAACCGCTGACAAATCTTGACACATCTTCACAAATCCTTTGCGAACTATAACTTAAGCCGGTGCGTCATACTCACTGACAAACACTGATATTCGGTTTTGTCGAAAACTTTTTGAAGGGAGAAATACTATGAAAAAAATTATTACTTTATCATTTTTGTTAGTTAGTTTTGCTTTTACAGCCACCTTTGCTTCGGCACAAAGTTATATTCCGCAGCAAGACCGTTACAACCAGAATCGCCGCAATGACCGCAACTGGCGCAACAACCGCGGCGTCCGCGTCGTAACCCAGACCCGAATCGTTCGTCAGGGATGGAGAACCTACCGCGAAACGATTCAGATCAAATATTTACCGAACGGCAGAACTCAAACCAAAGTCATCAGCCGCACGCGCGTCCGCTAAACGGCAGAAAGACTAAATAATTAATAACCATCCTCATGAGCAGACGAACTCTTCCCGTCTGCTCATTTTTTATTTCTTTTCGGCGAAATCCTTGGTCGCTTCAAGGTAATGCGCTTTGTCTTTATTTTCCGCCAAGTAAGCATTAAATTCGCCCGATTGCCCGCGCGGAACGCTCAGAGTTTTCCAACCGGAAGCGCGAAAATGTTTGGCGAGAAACGCGATTTGCCCGACGTGATACGCCGTATGCGCAAGCGAGCGATTCATCGCCCGAACGACCGAATAATCTTCGCCGCGAATTTTTACCGTGCGAGAGAAATCTTCCACGCGCAAAGCTTCGAGCGTCCCGAAAAGCGCGTTCCAACCCGTTTCCCAGAGCGCGTCCAAAGCTTCCCGCGTGTCAGTTTCGGCAACAAATTCCGAATCACGATCGCGGTCAGCCTTTTCCCCGTCCGTTGTCAAAAAGTCCGTCCAGCGCGACCGCAAGTTTCCGCCGAGATGTTTAACAACGACGGCAATCGAGTTGGATTCCTCATCGATCACCCGAAAATATTCGTCGTCCGTCACCTGCTCGATCGCCCGTTCCGCCAATTTTTTGTAATTTCGAAACGCTTCGATCGTATCCGTTTTATAGTTTTCGATAAATTGCTCGTTCATTGTTTTTCCTAAGTATATTGATTTTACCATTCAACGAGTCCGCGTAGGCGGACAATAGCATATAGCCCGTAGCGCTAGCTACGGGAATTGATAGAAAAAAAGTAAGCTATCGTAGATAGCGACAGAATAATTTCGTTAATTTTCTGTCGCCCGTTACACAGGCTCAAACATCTTATTGCTTAGTACCACAGGTTTCACCTGTGGCGATATGCTCTCGTCCGCCTACGCGGACTATTTATTTTGCGTCAAATATTTTTTTTCTTATCGCCACAAATATTTTTCGTCAAAATCAATTCCGCTTCGGTTGAGCATATCTTTAAATTCGTCGTCGAAACTCAGTTTTGCGTGATGTATTTCCTGATTCTTAATATATCGGCGAACGATTTCGATCTGTGTTTCGCCAACAGTAAACGCGCCGTATCCGTTTTGCCATTCAACACGTCCGTTTGTCAACCGATTCGCCCAAGTCGAAGAATTTGCCTTCAGTTCGCGCATAAAATCGGAGAATTTAATTGTCGGTTTTAGTTTGATAAGCAAATGAATATGGTCTTTAATACCACCGATTTCCAATAATATCCCGTCAAGTCCACGAATTGTTCCGCCAAGATATTCGTAAAGACGCGGTTTCAGTTCGTTTGTGATCAATGGTGCGCGTTCTTTGGTTGCAAAAACGACGTGAAAGATAAAATTCGTATATGTATGCGGCATATTTTGTCTGTCATTCGCTATGCGAATTTATAATTTATTTCGCATTATTCCACAGTTTTGCACCTCTAGCTACGTCTTGCCGTCCGCCTACGCGGACTGAAAATCCACAAAATCTTTTAATAATTTACTCTACTTTCTGCTTCATTCTTTTGTAATAAGCCTTGATGTAATCCTTCATCCAGACTTGCCACCAGCCGATGCCGCGCAGTTTGGCTTCGCGGTTTGCCTCTCTGTCCGTCCAGCCGTCAAAGAGCATGCGGTAAACGGCGACGACCGTGCCCGTTCTATCTGCGCCGCGTTTGCAATGGATGAAAACGGGATGATGTTCGGGATTGCGGATGACTTCGATGATCCGGTGAATTTCTTCGTCCTTTGCGGCGAACCAATTGCTCAGATGCAGATTGATAAAGCGCAGACCGTTTGCCTCGGCGTGCTGTTTTTCGCGCTGGACGTTTTCGCGGGCGTCGCGGAAATTGATGATGGTTTTGATGCCAAGTTCGGCAAGACGTTTAACTCCTTCGGCGGTCGGTTGTCCGCCGCGATAGAGATTTTCGTTGATCCGGTGAAAGTTTGGTAAATGTTCGCCAGGCGCTTTATTTTCGTCTTTTTTGCTCATTTTTTGAATAATTTTAATTTTTTTCAAAAATCTCTGCAATTTAATGTAGATTACCACCCGTTTGGGTAGGTAGCAGAACGCAAAAGAAAATTATCATTACGTTCGTAAATTCGGTTAAGGAAATTTAGATTTTCGACATTTTTTTATTACCGGCTTAAAAGAAAAGCCTAAATTTTATTTTTGAGGATAGTTTATTATGGCAGGAGTTACGAAAAGCGGAGTTTTTACATTATGGCTCGTTAATATGGCACCCGGAAATCAGTATTACTGGGGCGAAGGGACGATGTGGTCGGTCGGCAATCAGCTAAGAGATATGTTTCAAAAAGTCATCGACCACGCATCGTGTCCATTTGAGCGGTTTAATTATTCATGGGAACGCGGCGTGGTTCAGCAAACCGATATTGTGGTGTATTTTCTGGCATCGCAATACGACAGCATTATCAAGGAAAAATACAAAGCCGTGCCGAAACATAACAGCGGTTCGGGCGGAACTTTTGCGTCCGCCGGCGGAATGCTTTCGGAAGTTTACCTGCGGGCGATGGAAGGCGATTTCGATTACAGCCGTCTGGTTGCAAAGCTCGCTTTTCATGAATGCATGCACAACAAAATCGATGCCGCGCCGGGTTCGTCGGTCGCGGACATTCATAACGGCGACGGGTTGGCGGCGGCGACGATCTCGAACGGAACCGGCTTGACCGATAAGAACATCAGTCTGATGGCAGCCAATCTCGGCAGAAAAGTCATTCAGCATACGGAAACAATGAACGCGACGACGAAGTTTCTTTTCTAAATAGCGTCTTTAATTTTGAGATGCGGCTAAATACATCCCGACCGGCGAAAGCTTTTTTCAATTCGCCGCGCTCTTTAAAAAAGAGCTTTGAAAAAATGTTGAGGGTTCAAAACGAAAAGTTTGAACCCTCAACATTTTTAATACTTATCGAGCAAATTATTTCTTAAAATCGCGGTAATAATCGTTGATATAATCCTTCATCCAGAACTGCCACCAGCCGAAACCGAACTTTTTCGCTTCCTCTTCGGCGCGCTGCGCCGTCCAGTCTTCGTTCGTGATCCGGTAAACGGCAATGACCGTTCCGGTGCGGTCTGCGCCGCGTTGGCAATGCACAAAAACGGGCTGATTTTCGGGCGCGTTGATCAATTTTTCGATCTCCGCGATCTTTTCGTCCGGCGGACCGAACCAGTTATTCAAAGGCACATTGATAAACTTCAGACCGGCACTGCGCGCCCACGTTTCTTCGCGTTTCGCACGTTCATCCGCGCCGCGCAGGTCGATGATCGTTTTCACGCCCATCTGCGCCAGTTTTTTGACGCCTTCTTCGGTCGGCTGTGCGCCGCGGTAAAGTTTCGCTTTGACCACCTCGGAAAAATTCGGCAAATCCTCGCCGACCGGTTTCTTCTGCGCCGGCGTCAAACCCGCAAACGAAAAAGCGATCAGCACAAACGCCAAAATCCGCAAATTATTCGATTTCAAAAATTTTATCTTCACGATATTTGAAATATGAATTATTTTGACGCATTCAGCAAGTTTAAGCGGGTTTTGCCGGCGAACTCTGTAAATATTTTTCGGCAATCTCCAACGCTTCAAAGATATCTTTGGCAAAGCCTTCGCGCCCGACGGTTTCAACAAAACCGCTGTTTCGCATAACGCGGTAAACGTTGCGCGAAACAGCCGTAAAAATCAGGATATAGCCGTTTTCTCCGGCTTCTTCGGCAAGTTCTTCGAGAATATGGATACCGCTCGCGTCGATCGTCGAAACATGGCGCATTCGCAGAATTAAGACCTTCGGTTTTTTGGCAATGATGCGGATCGATTCTTTGAACTGGCTGACCGCGCCGAAAAAGAGCGAGCCGTAAATCTCGAAAACTTCGACCCCCGCCGGAATTTTCAGATCTGAAATATCCCGCGTCTGCAATTCGTCGTCGTCCTTGAGATTTTCGGTGATCACATTAACCTGCGTTTCGTTCGACATCTTCTGCAGAAACAAAAATCCGGCAAGCAGGATTCCGACCTGAATCGCGACGGTCAATTCGATAAAAACGGTTAAGAGAAATGTCACGAGCAGAACCGCGACATCGCCGCGCGGACTGCTGAATAAATGTCTGAATTCACGCCATTCGCTCATGTTATAAGCAACGACGAGCAAAACGGCGGCAAGCGTCGCCATTGGAATCATCGCCGCCCAACGTCCGGCAAAGAGCAGCACAAGCAGTAAAAACAGGCAGTGAATGATTGCCGAAACGGGAGTTTTTCCGCCCGATTTGATGTTGGTCGCGGTTCGCGCAATCGCACCCGTCGCGGGAATTCCGCCGAAAATCACCGACACGATATTTCCCGCACCCTGCGCGATCAGTTCCATATTCGAGCGATGCCGCGTGCCCGTCATCCCGTCGGCAACGACCGCCGACAAAAGGGATTCGAGAGCGCACAGAATCGCGATCGTCAGCGCGGGCGAGAACATCTGCTGGATCAATTCCCACGTGACAACGGGCAGATGCGGCGCGGGAATCGAACCCGGCACGCCGCCGAATCGCGTCTGAATCGTCTCGACCGGCAGATTAAAAAACTGCACGACGAACGTCGCCAACAGAATTGCAATGAGCTGCCCGGGAATTTTCCGCGTAATGCGTGACCAGAAGACGATGATTAAAAGCGAGCCCGTGCCGACCGCGACCGAATACCAGTTGAGAGTCGCGATATTCTTGGCGTATTCGATCCATTTCGCGACAAAATCGGCGGGGACTTTCTCGATTTTAAGCCCGAGAAAATCGCTGACCTGCGACGAAAAGATGATCAGCGCGATGCCCGACGTAAAGCCGATGATCACGGGATAAGGCACGAATTTAAGAAACGCGCCCATCCGCATCAAGCCCATGATCGCCAGAATCACGCCCGCGATCAGCGTCGCGACCGCCAAACCGTCGTAACCGTATTTCTGAACGATGCCGTAAACGATGACGATAAACGCACCCGTCGGACCGCTGATGCCCGTCCGGGTGCCGCCCAAAACCGCAATCGTCAAACCCGCAAAAATCGCCGTGTAAAGTCCCTGTTCCGGCTTCACGCCCGAGGCAATCGCGAGCGCGATCGCCAACGGAATCGCCACCACGCCAACCGTCAAACCGCCCAATAAATCGCCTTGAAACTGTTTCAGCGTATAACCTTCGCGGAAAATGGCAACGAGTTTTGGTTCTAACTTTCGATACATACTTAACGGATTCGGAAAGCGTTTTTTGACGGATTACGCAGCGGCAACCCGATTTATTATTCAAACAACAGATTTTTTTACTACAACGATCGAACCTGACAGCTCAACAATTGAATTTTACAGCGCAGCAATCGAACTCGACAAGAAAGCAATCGAATTCAACAGATCATCAAACGACTTTGACAGCTTAACAATTGAATCGTGCAGTCTAACAAACGTATCGTGCAGGCTCGCAATTGATTCGTTCACCCTAACAAGTGAATCGTGCAGGTCAACAATTGAATCGTTCACCTTAACAATTAGTTTTCAAAATTTGAATCCTGCTTTTGCACCTAACGCAGTTTGATTTTTTCCGCGATTTCTTCGCGCGCAAATGTTTCTTCTTCGCTCGTTTGCAGGTTCTTGATCTTTACTTTATTTTCGGCGATTTCTTCATCGCGCATAATGATCGCCGTTTTGATGCCGATCGAATCGGCGTATTTAAACTGTTTCCCGAGTTTGTCGGCTTCGGGATAAACAAGCACCCGCAAGCCCTTTGACCTGAGTTCGTTTGCCAATTTCAAAGATTCGCCGACCGTTTTTTCGTCCCAAACCGTCACCAGAACATCGGCGGAATCGGCTTTGAGCTTCCCTTCGGCGATCAATTTGTCAAACATTCCGCGCTCTTCCATCACAAACAAAATCCGCTCCAAACCGATCGAAAGACCGCACGCCGGAATCGCTTCCTTCCCGAACATCCCGATCAACCCGTCATAACGACCGCCGCCCGTAAGCGAACCAGCAAAATCAGGAACATTCACTTCCATAATCGCGCCCGTGTAGTAAGACAACCCACGAGCAAGACTCGGATCGATTTGAATATAATTTTCTACATTTGATTCTTCGATAATTCGTAGAAGGTCTAAGAAGTCTTTTATGCCGTTGTTACTTTCGGAGCCAATGAATTTCGCCAGTTTATTATAAATAGCGGCATTTTTGGTTTGTGCGGGAAAGTCCGTATCATCAAACTTTTTAGCAATATTTACTTCCTCGATTTCTCCGAAAAGTTCTAAGAGTATTTTTCCCGATTTTTCATTAATTCCCCGTTCTTGAAACTCTTTTAATACGCCTTCCCATCCGATTTTGTCCAATTTATCAATCGCCACGAGCGCATCCGTCTGCTTATCTTTTTCAACCTCCGCAACCTCCAAAATGCCCCGCAAAATTTCACGGTGATTGATGCGAATTTTATAATCTGTAAATCCTAATCTCTGCAAAATCTCGCTAACGGCGGAAATTAATTCGGCTTCGACCATCATCGAATTTGAACCGATCGCGTCAACGTCGCATTGGTAGAATTCGCGGAAACGTCCGCGTGCCGGACGGTCGGCGCGCCAGACGGGTTGGATCTGGTAGCGTTTGAAAAAGCGCGGCAGTTCGTTTTTATAATTGGCGACGACACGCGCGAGCGGAACGGTCAGATCGTAGCGCAGGGCGAGGTCGGACAAACCTTTTTCGCCCTGTGAAAGATCGAGCTTTTCGCCGCGTTTGAGGATGCGGAACATCAGCTGATTGCCTTCTTCGCCGTATTTACCCGTCAGGGTTTCGAGGTTTTCGACCGCCGGAGTTTCTAAGGGTTCAAAGCCGTAGGATTCGTAAACTTCCTTGATAATGCCGATCACATAATTGCGCTTGCGGATATCGGCGGGCAGAAAATCGCGCATTCCGCGCGCCGGTTGTGTTTTGCTCATAGGTAAATAATTGATAATTGAAAATGGATAATGTAAATACAAATTATCCATTATCCATTACCCATTATCAATTTCACCTATTTTTTAAAGAAAAACGAGTAGTTGAGATAAAAAACATTCGCGTTAAAACCGGGATTATTGATCTTGCCGCCGATATTGCCGTTCGAGATGTGAAAATATTTGTAGCCGAGATTGACGGTGCGGTTTTCCGAAAGCATATACATCAAACCGCCGCCGAAATCACCCGTCAGATTAAAGCGTCGGCTGTAAGGCACCGGCACCGGTTTCTGCGCGTAAAGCAAACCTGCGCCGACCTGTATGTAAGGCTTCAGGCGGTGTTTGGCAAAAAACATAAACTTGAAATTGACCGGCTGAATGGCGACCGCGTAAGTCGTTTTGCGGATGGTTTTCGGCTCGTCGGGCGTCTCGGTCGACGAAATATATTTGTCGTTGTGAACTTCGTTTTTACTGAACGCGACAAGCGGCGTCACGCCGA
>DATLOR010000296.1:0-13675 GCA_035536135.1 Pyrinomonadaceae bacterium
TTCGCCGCTGACACTGACGACGCGCGCGCCGGGACCGTCAATATTGATGTCGGTCGTTATTTCAAGCTGACCGAAAGCAATATTCAAGGGAATCGTACCGTTTAACCCGGGCGTAAAATTAATCGTATCGGGTCCCGGACTCGCGTTCGCATCGAGAATCGCTTCGCGCAGCGTGCAGTCTGCCGGAGTACAGCCGTTCGGCGGAGTATCATTTAAGTTTGTCACCGTAAATGTCGCTCCGATCGGGATAAATTGGCTTTCGTACGCGCCGATATCAACGATCGCCAAAGCATCGCCGTCGCCGTCAACCGGTCGCACAAAACCTGTACCGCGTTGGTCGGTGGTCAGCGCAAAAGGCGCGTTGATGACCGAACAAGAATTTGTCAGAACACAATTATTGGCGCGGTCGATCGCCGGACTTCCCGCTCCGAGAGCGCGGGTGTCGGTGGCTCCGCCGTTGTTTGCCAATGCCCCGAGCAGCGGATTAACGATCTGAAATCCGACATCGACGCTTCCGACAATATCGGCATTGACGTTCGGCTGCGGCACTCCGCCGATCACGACGCTTGCGGAAAAACTAACACCGATGTCGAGATTGTTGCCGATCAGATTATTCCCGAGCGAATTAAATATGCCGAGCCCGTCCGAGCTGATCAGATTTGTGCCGAGCAAAGCATTGTTCTGCGCCAGAATATTGTTGCGCAGATTGACAGTGCCGATTAAAACTCCGGCGACATTGACGATTCCGCCGCCCGCCACTAGCGATTGATTATGACTGATCGTGTTATTTGTCAGATTCATCGTCGCGGCAGTATTACTGACGCCGCCGCCTTCGGCAAGCGCGTTATTGTTGGTCACGGTCGTATTCGTCAGCGTAGTCACCGCACTGCTGATCAGATCGGTTCCGAGATTACTAATTCCGCCGCCGCCCGCGACCGCCGAATTATTGCTGATCAGCGAACGCGTGATATTGGTCGTTGTCGTGACCAGTAAAATCGCTCGCGTCGCGACGCCGCCGCCGAGACTCGTCGCCGAATTTCCCGAGACATTGACTTCCGTCAGATTGAGCGTCGCGCCGTTGGTATTGAGAATCCCGCCGCCGTCGCCGATCAAAGTCGTGCCGATCAGGATCGGCTGCGCGTTTCCGCCGGTAATCGTTAAACCGCTGATGTTTGCGGTGCTGCCGCTTCCCGAAACGACAAAAACGCGGCTTGCGCCGTTTCCGCTGACGCTCAAAACTCGCGCGCCCGGACCGTTCACGGTAAGGTCGCTCGTAATAAAAAGTGCTCCGCCGGTCAGCGTGATGGTTCCGCTTACCCCGGCTTGAAAATTGATCGTGTCGCTTCCCGGCAAGGTATTGGCATCGCCGACCGCTTCGCGAAGCGTGCACTGCCCGATAAAGCATCCGTTTGATTCATTATCCGCCGTGGTATCGACGGTAAAAACCGCGGCACTCGTCATCGAAGCCGCCAACAGAGAAAAGGCAGACAGCATTACCGCCTTCGACAAAAAAACTTTATTTGTTGGATTGAGAGATATTTTTTTCGCTCTGTCTATCCAACTCAAGAAAACGCTCGATAGTAAAAAATCCATGACTCTTCCCTCCTATGGGTTTGGTAAATGATTAGAATCAGTTGTTTTGAAGGGGATTTCTCGCGAATAGAACTTAATTGAAGGCAAGGAGTTTCCCTCTTTCAGTCAAAGAGCAGAATTATTATTAAATGCCGTGGGCAGAAAATAAATATTCGATAAATCTAATATACGCCATAAGTATGTGTAATAGTCAAGACATTTTTTAACTTTGTTTAATTATTTTTATCACAAGATTTAATTTCACAAGTTCTTTTGCAAAATAAAAGATAGTTATTCAGATAAAAATTCATGTTATGAACAAACCGAAATTACCTGAATAAAACTATCTTTTATTGAAACAAAAAATTATTTTATTTAACTTTTACAAAATCCGTCCGGCTTCGCCCGAAAGTTTCAGGTGAATACATTTCTTCCGCTTTGGCGGGCGGAGCCGTGAAATCGCCGGGAGTTGTCGCGCGGGCGATGTAGGAATAATTCCAAACGCCTTCGGAGAGTAAGGCTTTGAAAATTTCCGCCCGATCATCGCGCAGGTTTTGATGGTCATACCAGATCGAACCCGAATAATTGTAACCATAACCAATGACCGGCATCTGTTGGTCTTCGGGCAAGCTTTCGGAATTCGCCAGTTCGGGATTGATGATTTCCAATCCGGCAGGCAGTCTGTCAACCAGCGCCACGTGATAGCGGCGCGTCGGCGCAACCATTTGCAGTCGAACCCGAACCCGTGCGCCGGATTTTATCGCCCAGCTTCCGTCGCTGTTTTGCGTCACGTCGTCCGCCTGATCGATCGCTTCATAGCTTCGCATTACCGTAAAACCGAAATCCGCCGCATCTATATTCAGATTTTTCGGCGCGTATTTCATACCGATCCGATAATAGAGTCGACCTTCGCCCTGTTTGTCCAGGATCAGATTTTGCGCCGCTGTTTTTTGTTGTAAAAACTGCATCGGTACATTGATCGATTTTGAATCGACGGAGCGTCCCGTGAATTTTTGTTCGGCTGCGCTTATTTGTCCGAGCCAGACCCGCGCGACAAAATTCGGCGTGACCTTCTCGTAAGTTTGAAAATATTTATCGAGCGCGAGCAGAACAAATGCGTTTTCCTGCGTATTTCGCCAGCGTCCTTTTATTTTATCCGCAAGCAGTCCGCGCACGATCTTCGGAATCAGTTCGTTGTTCGGATCGGATTTCAAAAATGCTTCCAGAACAACGGCGTCGGCGCGCCGCTCAGAACTCAGCAAAACGTATTCGCCGTCCTTGTAATTCGTCACAAAATGCGCCGCGCTTGCCGTTTCCGCAACGCGGTTGAGCAGATTCCGTTTGATCAGATCGACCTGTTCCGATGAATCTTTGTCGTCCGCCAAAACCGCCAAAAGCCAGCCGATCGATTCCGCCGATAGTTTTTCCAAACCCGCTTCCTGCAAAAGTTTCCGCGCTTTTGCCGCGTCCGTATCGCCCATCAGATTGCGGACGTAAAGCGCGTAAGCCGAAATCGCCCAGCGCGCTTCGATACTGTAAAATTCGGAATATTTCCCTTCGATGTTTTTGAGATAATTCTGCAAATTCCGGCTCAAAACCGGCGGCACATCGTAGCCTTTCGACTTTGCCCGCGCCAGGGCGTGCGCGACGTGAACCGAAACATACGGAATGCTCTGGTCTTTGCCCGACCAAAAGCTGAAACCGCCGTCGCCGTGCTGAAGCCGCCGCAAACGCTCGATGTCCGAGGTCATTTTGGCTTCGATCTCGGCTTTTGCCGGTAAATCCTTCGCCTCGAAAGCCTGTAAAACATCGCGCAGAGCGGCGACCGATAAGATTCGGGAAGAAATCTGTTCGGAACATTCGAACGGGTAACTTTGGAGATAAATAAAGGCGTCCGTGAGTTCCTGGAGCTGCGTCGAAGAAGTCGTGATCTCCAAGCCGCCGAACTGCGGAAAAACATTTTCGGGCGCGAGAATCGGCTGAACGATCGCGCCGCTCACGTCCGTTGTGCCGTAAGTCGCAAAGGATTCATTCGTCGCCGGAGTCCCGACCGGAAACGCAAATTCCGCCGCGTCCGCGAAATTTCCCGCGACCGCGCCGATCTGAAAACGCGCAATTCCCGCACTCTGCGCCGAAACCGGAAAACGGATCTCGGCGCGGTCGTTTGCCGCGATCGTCAGGCGTCTGCCGCTGCCGTCCGCCAAGGCTGCGTTCGTCGCCCGAATCGCGACATCAACCGTCAGGGGATCATTCGTCTGATTTTGGAGAACGACGGGCAACTGCGCCGTGTCGCCGAAATTCATAAAACGCGGCGCACTCGGGCGTACCATCAACGGCTGCCGCGCGGTGATCGCCGATTCGGTGATGCCGAATTTTTTGGAATTCGCCGCCGCCGCGACCGCCGTGATGCGGTAACGCGTCAGATTGTCGGGCAGGTTGATCTTGACGACCGCTTTGCCGCTTGCGTCCGTACGAACTGAGGGCGAAAATATCGCGAGCGCATTGAAGTTTTGGCGAAGTTTGATTTGATTTGCATCCTCCGTCGCTTTAACAAGCTTGTTTTCCCTCGTAAAAGCTATATTTGGGGCATACAACACACTTTTTGTGACACTCGACAAATCGCTCATTCCGTCGCCGCTTCCGTTTCCGTCGCCGTTTCCGGTTCCCTCTCCGCGCCCGAAGCCGATGTTTCCGAGATCAACGCCGAGATCTTCGGGATTGGCGAGTAAAATGTTTTCGCGTGAATAAAAATCGTTCGTTCCCGCTTCGATTTCAGGGTAAAAATCGTCGAGCGGATTCGGAATCTTGTAACCCGTCAGCGCGAGCACGCTTTCGTCAACGGCGACGACGGCGACTTCCGTGTTTGCCGCCGGTTTGCCGTTATTATCCGTCACCGCTAGATTGATCGAAGTCGCGCCCCCGGGTTCGAGCGTCTTTTCGAGCGGTTCCGCCGCGACGTTCAATTTGCGCGAAGCGGTCGAAATTTCGAGATTCAGTTCGCCGCTCGCGTATGCCGGACGTTTCGGCAATTTGTCGTCAAGCTCGGTGTCAAAAACGATGCGTTTCGCCGCGCCCGACAGATCGACCTGCACGTGCAGATTCGGCAAAAAGCGTTCTTCGACCGGAATGCGCAAAACGGTCGAAGTTTGGTTCATCGTAAAACGCTCGGTTTTGACAATGCCGTTGCGCCTGAGCGTCAGAACGCCTTCGGCGGGGAAAAACGGCGCGTTGACGAGAATTTCCGCCGTCTCGCCGGGCGTGTATTCCTTTTTGTCGGGAATCAATTCGACCGTTTCTTTTTCAATATTGCCGCTCGGCGCAGTGTTTCCGCCGGCGACCCAAACGTCGAGTTCGCTTTCGTTGCGTCGTTCTTTTCTATCTTGAACGCTCGCTTTGATCGTAAAAATTCCGCCGCGTTTTGCCTTGAATTCGCACGCAACCGCCTCGCTCGCCGATCTTATCTGACAAGTTTGCGTATCAACCGTAATTTCCTGCCATTCACCTTTGATCTGTTCCCAGTCTTTAAGCTCGGCAGCGATCGAAACAGGCACGTCTGCGACCGCCTTTCCGTCAATATCGGTCGTGATGGTTTCGATCCGAAAAGTTTCGTTCGCTTTGATAAAAGTTTTCGGCGTGCGGATGCCGACATAAAGCTCTGACGGATGCACGAGAAGCGTCGTCGAACCCGCAAAGCTCTGGCGATTGACGTCCTGCACGCGCGCCTCGGCGTTGATCGTAAAAGGACGCGCCGGACGCGCCGCGACAAAATCCATCGCCAGAAAATGCTTGCCGTTCGTATCGGTCGTGCCTTTGAACTCTTGCGAAGTGTTTTCTTCCCAATCGCCTTCGTAATAACTTTCCCACCACCGAACGAACTTTCCGAACGTAAAATCGTCGCGGTTCGGCGGTGTGTAATCGGTCGGCGTTGCGGTCACCTTCCAGTTCGTTGCGGCATTTGCCAGACCGCCGCCCGAATAATATTTCGCCTCGACGCTGACAGTTGCCGAATCGCCGACGTAGAAAGGCGCGGCGGTTTCGTTTTTCGCCGTCACCTCAAATTCGGGACGGCGAAATTCCTGCACCTGAAACTGGTGCCGGAAAGTTTTGTTTTCAAGATTGCTTTCGGTCGAAAATTCCAGTTTTTCGTAGCCGAGATTGATGTTTTCGGGCAGTTTTAATTGCAGATCGAACGCGCCGAAAATGTTTAATTCCGCGCTTCCCCTTAAAATTTCGTTGCCGAGCGAATCTCTCAAAACATAATTCAAGCCGCTTGCGGCGTCGCCCAACGCTTCGACATCCGCCAATTTTCCGCCCGCAATGCGGCGGAGATAACCTTTGACCGAAACCGTCTCGCCCGGACGATACATTTTGCGGTCGTCGAAAACAAACCAGTGCAAAGCTTCGGGTTTGTATTTCGGCGTCCAGCCGTTTTCGCTGTTGTAATAATTCTCGCCGAACAAGATCGCCGAATCCGCGCCGTTCTGTGCGATGAGCCAATTTTTGTTTGCAATATTTTTCGGCGACACGAGCGATGCCAAACCGTTTTCGGAAGTGCTGCCGATTTCTCCGCTCAAAAACCTTAAATTGACATTTTTCAAAGGTTTTCCGGTTTTCAGATCGCTCGCGTAAACGGTCAACTGCTCGGAATCGGCAAAAGCGTCAACGCCGATGTCGGTCGCCTGAAGCCAGACAATAATCCTTTGGTTTTTGTTTTCTTCGGTAATGACCGGCGGTTCGACAACCAGAATCGCGTGCCCGACACCGTTCGGCATCGCCGGAGCGAGATCGATCTTGGTTTCTTCGCTCACATCGCGCTTCGATTTTATGCTGATCGTTTGGTCATAAACCGGCTTTCCGATTGCCGGAGCTTCATTTTTTTCGCTTTGCCGGTAGTTGTAAAATGCCTCGTAATCTTCGGGTTTGACGGCGTAAATCTTTACTTTCAGAGTCTTATAATTCGTCGAACTGACCGAAAACACGCGCTTTGCGCTCGGGTCGAGCGTAATAAAACTGCCGTTTCTTTCCGCCCTTAATTCTGCGTCGCTTCCGCTGATCTTAAATTCCGCCGAAGCGTCTTTGCCGAGAGTCTGTCCGTAAATATCTCGGAGCGCGCCCGAAACCTTCACTTTGTAAGTCGTTCGCGGTTCTTTACAACAGCCGCCGATTTCGATCGCATCGCCGTAAAACGCGATTTCCGGATTTTCGATTTTCGGTTCGATCTTGACCAAAGATTTATCGAAGCTTTCGGCTTCGATCGGATTGCTGAATTCGATTCTGAAATCTTCGTAAGACTTACAGGCTCTCGTTTTGTAGTTGTAATCGCAGAAAGAATCGGTCAAATTCATCGCGCCGAAGGTTCTAAACGCAAAGCCTCGTGCCGAAACGCTCGTCAAACTGCCTTCTGCCGACGGCGTTCCCGCTTCAAAATTTACGCCGATGTTGGAATCAACCGGCAGCAGGTCGACCGCCCGAAAAGCAATCCATTGATTGGGAACAAATCCTTTGATCGTTTCTGAAATTCTCTTGTCCGCGTCGATTTCCGCTTGAGTAGCCAGCCGCAGAGCGATTATTTGCCCGTCTGCCTTTGCGCTGATTTTCGGCAGAACGGCTTCGGCATTGATGCGCTGATTAAATTTCGCGAGCAAAACCGCGTCGCGCCTGACCGTTTCGTCGTTTGGAATAAAACCCTCGACCTTCGGCGGCGGCGTTTCAAAATTCCACGAAAAATCTTTCTGGAGAGCTCCGCCCGTGGCGGATCTCGTCCCGGCGGGAATTGCTGCCGAAAAGCGCGTCGCCATCGGAAAACGCTCCGCCGCATCGAAGATCAGCGTTTTTGTCCCGAGCCAGCGCCATTTTCCTTTGACTTCGGGCGTTAGGATCACGGGAACTGTTTCCGAAGCCTTATTTTGCGATGAAACAGCAACCATCGGCTGCGAAAACGTGACGCTCAGATCCGTCACAAACGGCACGTAATTGTTCGGCGAAGCCCGCACGATTTCGAGCGCGGCGGAATTTTCCGGCTGCGGCGCATTTTTCTGCTGTTCTTCCGACGGAAATTTTACCGGAATGATCTTGCCTGTTTTCGGCGGGGGCAAGCTGTTCGGAAGCGTCGAAAAATCCGCCTTATCGGAAGTCTCGGCTTCGAGCGGCGGCAAACGCCGTAAGATTGCGTCCGTTTCGGTTTCGCTCAATTTGACGGCTTGCGAAACCGGCTCTGTCTTGCCGCCCGCAGTTTTCCCTTCGCCTTCCCGAAGCCGAAACTCCAAGCCTTTCGATTCTTCTTGATTTTCCTCCTGAGAATCTTCATTTTGTGCCGGAACGGGTTGGATCAAAGAACCGAGCAAGATCGCGTAGATCAAGACAAGGCAAATCACTCTGTTTTGTTTCATCATTGGGTTTTGGTGTAAATTCGGTTCGGAAAATCCAAACGAATAGAGCTTATTTCAGAAAAATCTGAGCCAATTTGTCGAAAAATTTGTTTGACGACAAGTTAGATGCCGGAGATGAAAAAAAGTTCCTTTGGCGGAAAAAAAAGCTGGCGGGTTAAAAGAAAAAGGCTTCGCTTTTCGAGTGGCGAAGCCTGTCTGTTTGTTATTTTGAAAATCGGCGAACGATCAATGCGATCGGCAAACCGATGCAAAAGATGTGGATGATGATGCCCGTGACAACCGTTTTTAAGGGATAGGTTGAAGTTTTCCAAGCCGAGAGCGGAAGCACGACCAGGTACATAAAAAGCCAAACCGCGATTCCGTAAAGCACCCCGCTCAAAATCGCCTGACTGACCATAAATTTCAGTTTACGGCTTGCCAGATAAAAAACCGCGGTCGCCGTGGTCGCGATAAAAAAATGTATTGCCAAACCGATGGCGGCAGTCCGGTAACCGCCGTTAAAGGTTTCTGCGCCGTATAAACCACCCGCGACCGATTGAAAAGTCGAGATCGGACCACGCCCGCTGTTGAGCCAGACACTGACCGATGCGGCTGTAATATCCAAAATTCCGGCGATCAAACCGCCCGATAAAATTGCTTTCAAACCGTCGGATCTTTCGAAACCGACATCTTCGGAAATCGTTTCCATATATTATTTTCCTCTCAGATTTTTAGATTTGACAGCAACTTGAAGACTTTTGTTCTTAGAAAATAACGGATTGTTCGGGCGAATGTCAAAAAATTTTGACGTTTATTCTCCTGAAATTTATGTTCGCCTAATCTTTACAAATCTTTACGCAGAGGTTCTTGAAACTTTTTGCGATTCGCCGGTGTCTTATGTAACGATACTAAACACAACAATTTTGTTGAAAACATTAAATTTACGAATTTTTGGGGAGGGAAAATAGTGAAAAAACAACTATTTACATTAATGCTCTGCTTCAGTTTTATAATACCCGGAAGCAGTTTTATCACGGGTTTGAACGCTCAAACCAAGGGAAAAAGAACGGCACGAACGCCGATCAATCAGAGTAAATCTCAAAAAACTCCATCAGATCTGAAAGCTCCGAGCAGTCAAAAGATCATCCGCGCCCGCAAAACCGGAAATTTGAATGCGGGCGATCCGTGTCTGGAAGACACGCCGATTACGCTCGGGCAAACCCTTAACGGCAATTTAGCCGCGGGCGATTGTCTGCTCGATGACGGCACCTATATCGATTTTTACAGTTTCAGCGGCACAGCCGGACAACCGATTTCGGTTTCGATGAACTCCGGTGTTTTCGACACATACCTGTATTTGTTCGACGATGCAGGCGACATAATCGATGATAATGACGACACCGGCACGGTCGGCACGAATTCGCGCATCCCGGTTGACGGCGGCGTCATTACGCTTCCCTACACGGGCGAATATTTCATCGGCGCCAATTCGTACGAACCCGACACAGGCTCATATTCGGTCAGCCTGAATACGGATGCGGCTTGCACGGCAACCGCGATCAGCTACAATCAAACCGTCAACGGTAATCTGGCAACCTCCGATTGTGCAGTAAATATCGGCGGCGATCCTTTCTACACAGACCTTTATACATTCAGCGGCACAGCCGGACAACAGATTTCGATTGCGATGAACTCATCCGCCGTTGATTCATACCTGGTTCTCCATACGCCGAGCGGCGACGGAAGTCTCGATGATGATGAAGGCGGCGGCTCGCCGAATGCCCGAATTCCCGCCGGAAGCGGTTTGTTCACTCTGCCCGAAACCGGAACTTATACGATCGAAGCCAGCTCGTTTAACCCCTTCGAAGTCGGAGCTTACACGTTGGTTCTGACCGGTCCGACCGTGGTTGTGCCTTCATCGAGTGAATTATTCGATTACGACGGCGACGGCAAAGCCGATATTTCGGTTTTCCGCCCGTCCAACGGAACGTGGTATATCCAAAACAGCGGCACGACCAATTCATATAACATTCGCAACTTCGGTATCTCGACCGATACAATTACCCCGGCAGACTATGACGGCGACGGCAAAACCGATATCGCCGTTTTCCGCCCGTCTGAAAGTAATTGGTATGTTCTGAATTCGACAACCAACACGGCTTCAATTATTCATTTCGGGGTCAACACCGATTTGCCCGTGCCGGCGGATTACGACGGCGACGGCAAAGCCGACATTGCGATTTTCCGTCAAGGCGGACAATGGTGGATTCAGAAAAGCAGTGATTTGAGTGTTTATGTAGTGAACTTCGGTACCATCAATGATGCACCGGTGCGCGGCGATTTCACGGGCGACGGCAAAGCCGACATCGCAATTTATCGTACCGGAACCTGGTTCATTCTCCGCAGCGAAGACGGATCATTTTACACGATCCCGCTCGGACAAGGGGGAGATATTCCTACCCCGGCGGATTTTGACGGCGACAATAAAACCGATATTGCCGTCTATCGTCCTTCGAACGGAACCTGGTACATAAACAACAGCGGCAGCAATACGACCACGATCACCAGCTTTGGAATCTCTGAAGACAAACCGGTCGCGGCAGATTATGACGGCGACGGCAAAGCCGATATTGCCGTCTTCAGACCGAGTACGAATACCTGGTATTTACTGCGGTCAACCGCCGGATTTGCGGCACAGGTCTTCGGTTCGAGCGGTGATGCACCGACTCCGAATGCTTTTGTCAGATAGATTCGGACTCAGCAAATAAACCATCAGGAAAGGTACGGGTTTCAGGCTCGTGCCTTTCCTGGTTATTAACGCCTTTCGACTTTTTATTGCCCGAAGCCGCCCGAAGAGCTATAATTAAAACTGTCGCCGCAAGCGACAAATATTTTATTAACGAACAAGGGAGAAATTTAATTTATGGCAGACGAAAATAATAAATGCGGTCACGAATCGTGTAATTGTGTGGTCGGTGAAGACGAGGAATATTGTAGTCCGCAATGCGAAGCGGCGGGCGAACAGGATGTCACTGAAATTGCCTGTGATTGCGGTCATCCGGGTTGCGCTTAAATTTTGATTTAAGAATAAAAAAGGCTTCGCACAATCTTGCGCGAAGCCTTTTTTGTTTCCGAAAAAACAAAATTTAAGTCGAAGACGACGTTTTGCTGGCGATAAAACGATAGAGCAAAAGCAGTATGACCGCCCCGATGATTGACATTATCCAACCCGCCGTATAACCGGCACCGCGCCAGAAGGCAAGATAGGTTCCGATAAATGCGCCTGCAATACCGATCAAAGCCGTGATCAGCCAACCGAGTGCCCCGCTCGAAATTGCTTCCTTTCCGGGAATCAAAAGCCGTGCAATCGCACCGACAATCAGACCGACCAGAAGTTTCCAGATTAAATCGCCGAAATCCATAATTTTCTCCTTTTTTTAGTTTAAATTTCGAATTGCCAATAGAATACTCTACTTTTTACTACAAAAGACGGAAAACTACAACATTCCTTTGAAAATTATTATTTTCGATAAATGATGTTTAACTCAGTTGACCATTTGAAAAACCTATGTAAAACTTATTTCGTGTTTTTTGCACAAACACGCTTTATTTACGTGCAAAAATCGGCTTCGGCAAAAATCGGCTTCAAATATTGGGAAGTAAATAACTCTGGATTTTTGATGATTTGAAATGATACTATATCTAAGGCAAGCTAACTCCTTATCAGGCTTGCTTTAATTTCCCAAACCGCGAACCGAATACAAACCCCTAATTTGCTCGACTAAAAATCAATTTTCGAATCAATCTACCCAAATATGAGTCGGGAATCTACTGTTACTTTTTACAAAACTTCGATTGCCGTACTCGGCGGTGTGAGCTTTCTTTTGGCTTTGTTCAATCTCAAGCCTGAGATTTTGACGTGGAAATTTGCCGTTCTGTTTCTTTTCACGGTCTTGCTCGCGCCGCGCATGACCATTATTCTGCCGCGCTCGAAATACGTTCTGAGTTTTTCGGACTCGATGGTTTTCCTTTCATTTCTCCTGTTCGGCGGCGAAGCGGCGATTATCATTGCGACCGCCGAGATGTTTGCCAATTTTCTATACTTCAAATTCAAAGGGATCGAATTTCCGCGCTATAACGGTTCGTTCAATATCGGCGCAACTTCGCTCTCGACGGCGATCACTTTTTACGTCTGGAGCTGGATTCCGAAAGTGACGAGCATCGACCCGACTTCCGCTTCGACCTCGAACCTGATCACGACCCTCGGAATTTTAGCGCTCAGCCAGTTTTTCGCATCATCGGCTTGCGCGGCGATTTTTTACTCTTTAAAGACCGGCACCAATCTCTGGCAGGCTTGGAAAAAGGAAGGGTTTTCCGTTTCCGTCACGCATTTTGCCGGAGCCTGTCTGGCGGGACTCGTGACGAAATTACTAAATTACGGCGACATTTCCTCGATTGCCGTTTCATTGATCGCTTTCGCCGTAATTTACTATAACTACCGCCAGATCATCGAGGATATGACAAATTCCATCGAGCAGGCGGAGCAAGCCGAGCGCGACAAAGCCGGTGCCGAGCGCGAAAAACGCCTCGAGATTGAAAAATACGCCGACGAATTAGCCCTCTCGCTCAAAAAAGAAGAAGAAACCGGCAAAGCACTCAGAAAAAGCGAGCGCGCCTTTCAGCACGCCGCCCTTCACGATTCGCTGACAAAATTGCCGAACCGCGCATATTTCGGTGAAATCGTCAGGGAGATCGTCGCCGAAACAAAAAAAGGCACGGAGACGAATTCTTACATCTTATTTTTAGACCTTGCCCGCTTCAAATCGATCAACGACAGTCTCGGACACACGATCGGCGATAAGGTTTTGATGATTGTCGCCAGACGTTTTTCGCGGATGCTTCGCGCCCAGGATAAAGTTGCGCGGCTTGGCGGCGACGAATTTGCGATAATCTTACGCGGTTTGTCCTCGGACGAAAAAGCGGAAAAGGTCGCGTGGAAAATTCATCAAAAGATCGCCCAGCCGTTTTCGCTCAGCAAAAGCAAGATTTACACGAGCGTGAACATCGGCATTGCGCCGTTTCAGACCGAATACAACACGCCCGAAGAAGTTTTACGCGATGCCGATATTGCGATGCATCACGCCAAAGAAACAGGCAGCGGCGTCGCATTTTTTACCAAGGAGCTTCGTAAAAAATTCATTCAGGAAGCGACGCTCGAATCCGAACTTCCCTTCGCCATCGAACGCAGCGAGCTTTCGATGCATTATCAACCGCTGATCTCTCTGAAAGACGGCAGTTTGATCGGTTTTGAAGCGCTTCTGCGCTGGAATCATCACAAGCTCGGTTTTATTTCGCCCGCCGAATTTATCCCGATCGCCGAAAATACGGGCTTGATAATTCCGATCACCAACTGGATTTTGGGCGAAACGTGCCGCCAGATCGCCGAGTGGCAGGAGTTGTCGTTTGCGACCCGAGAGCTGATCGTGAGCGTCAATATTTCGGGCAAACATCTCTCGAACACGGATTTGATCCGGAGTGTTAAAGCGGCTCTCAAGGATTCGAATCTGTCGCCGTCGTCGCTGAAACTGGAGATCACGGAAAGCGCCGCGATGGACAATGCCGAACAGACCATCCGGATGCTCTCGCATCTGAAAAGTCTCGGCGTCCAGCTTTCGATCGACGATTTCGGAACCGGTTATTCTTCACTGAGCTATCTCCACCGCCTGCCGGTCGAC
>DATLOR010000297.1:0-12748 GCA_035536135.1 Pyrinomonadaceae bacterium
AACAACCGTTGTTTGGAATCGAAAGACCGGCGAACCCGTTTATAATGCAATAGTTTGGCAAGACCGAAGGACTTCGGGGTTTTGCGATGAAATACGTAAAAATTACGGTGACCTGATTCGTCAAAAAACAGGTTTGGAGACGGACGCTTATTTTAGCGCGAGCAAGTTGAATTGGATTTTGGAAAATGTCGAAGGCGTGAGGGAACAAGCCGAAAACGGGGAATTAGTTTTTGGAACGATCGATACGTGGCTGATTTGGAAACTTACATCCGGTAAAGCGCATATAACCGATGTTTCGAATGCTTCGCGGACGATGCTTTTTAACATCAATACTCTCGATTGGGACGAGGAACTTCTCGAAATCTTTAAAATTCCTCGTGCAATGTTGCCGAAAGTCGTTTCATCAAGCGAAATTTACGGCGAAGTCGAGGTTCCGAATGAATTAAAAGGAATCAAGATCGCGGGAAACGCGGGCGACCAGCAAGCCGCGCTTTTCGGACAGCTTTGTTTTGAAAAAGGTTTGAGCAAAAACACCTACGGAACGGGTTGTTTTATGCTTCAGAATATCGGAACGAAAGCGATCGAATCGAAAAATCGTTTGCTCACGACGATTGCCTGGCAAATCGGCGGAAAGACGGAATATGCGCTCGAAGGAAGCGTTTTTATCGGCGGCGCGGTGATTCAATGGCTGCGCGATTCGCTTGAAATTATTAGAAATTCCTCGGATGTCGAAGCGTTGGCAAATTCTGTCGCAGACAACGGCGGAGTTTATTTTGTTCCGGCGTTTGCAGGGCTTGGCGCACCGCATTGGAATCAGGACGCGCGCGGGTTGATAATCGGTCTGACACGCGGCACGGGCAATGCGCATATCGCGCGGGCGGCGGTCGAATCGATCTGTTATCAAACGGCGGATTTGCTCGAAGCGATGCAGGCGGACGCGAAAATCGATTTGAAAGAACTGCGAGTTGACGGCGGCGCAACAAAAAACGATTCGCTTTTGCAGTTTCAGGCAGATATTCTGCAGATTCCCGTCGTTCGTTCGCGCATTACCGAAACAACTGCGCTCGGCGCGGCTTATCTTGCCGGATTGGCGGTCGGCTTTTGGAAATCACGCGAAGATTTGGCTCATCATTGGCAGGAAGATAAAAGATTCGAGCCGCAAATGCCGCGTGAAAAAGCCGAACAGCTGAAAGCGAAATGGAAAGAAGCCGTGAAAAGGGCGATGAATTGGGAGTAAAGTTAAAATGAAAAAGGCGCGAGACTATAAATCTCGCGCCTTTTGTTTAATTGCAATTGAAATTAACCTTCGTTATTCTCACCTTTGCCCGATGCCGCGGCTTGTGCTTGCGGAAGCGGTAAACCGATAGAATCGGACTTTCCTTCGAGTTCATCGTCAAATGCTGATTCGTCCGATTCGCTGACGATCATTTTGCCCGATTGTTTGGCAAAGGTCAGTTTATCGCCGTCCTCGTCATAATCGATCAGCACCAGATCGCCGGTTTCAACTTGCTGGGTGGCGACCAGATTTGAAAGCGAATAAACAAGAAATCTTTCGATCGCGCGTTTCAGATGGCGTGCGCCGTATTTCAGGTCGATGCCTTCTTTGAGCAAAAACTCTTTCGCTTCGTCCGTGCATTCAAAGACGAACTTCGTTCCGGCGGATTCCGTGATGCGGGCTTGCACATCGCGCAGTTCGATGTCGAGAATCTGGCGCAGATGATGTTCTCGAAGGCTTCGGAAGACGACAACCTTGTCGATCCGGTTCATAAATTCCGGTGAGAATTTACGTTTCGCGGCTTCGAGTGCGGTGCGGTAGATCTTCGTGTCGATTTCGGTATCTTCCGACGGTTTGCCGGTTTTCGTCGGAGCAAAACCGATTCCGCCCGAAATCATTTCAGACATTTCGCGGGCGCCGAGATTTGAGGTCATAATGACAACAGCACGTGAAAAATCAACGCGGCGGTTGTCGCCCAGGGTTAAGGTCGCTTTGTCCAGAATTCCCAAAAGCAATTGCCAGAGCGAATCCGAAGCCTTTTCGATTTCGTCGAAAAGCACAAAGGTTAATTTCGTGTCGTCGGTGTGCGCTTTGTCGAGATTTTCCTGCGTCAGCATCGGCGAAGTTTCGCGGTGTCCCAAATATCCGGGAGGCGAGCCGATCAGTTTGGCAATTTCGTGTGAGTGCTGGAATTCGGCGCAGTCGATTTTGACGACCGCGTGCGGTTCGCCGAACAAAACTTCCGCTGCCGCTTCGACGACGCGGGTTTTTCCCGATCCGGTCGGACCGAGGAAAAGCATCGTGCCGATCGGACGCGAAGGATTGTTCATTCCCGCCAAATAAATCTGGAAAAGACCGCTCATCCGCCGTACAGCGCGTTCCTGACCGACAATTCGAGCCGAAAGTTTGTCTTCAAATTCTTTTGCCCGCGGCGATTTTTGGTCGGGGTCAAGCAAAACCATTTTTTCCGTCATTTGTTTCTTTTTAGTAGCCATTTCGTTTTTCATTAAAGTTTCTCCTCGCCATCTTGTTAAAACGCCGAAATCGGGATTAGCGTTCAACATAATCTTAGACGAATTTTCAAAGCTGACTTGCTGAAAACTTACAGCAAGTTCTTGCCTACATTGATGATTTCAAAAGATTTTTCGTTGGCTGGACTTCCGAGGATGTGTTGTCCAGATTGGAATGCAGAGTCAGTCTCGAGCGTAACCGACTCTGCATTATTGTTTAACATAAAAAGGTAATTTTATGCAAGGAAAACTTAATGTAAAAGTTTAAGAAATGATTCAAGCCGGTATTTATTCGTAATAATCCAAGCCTAAATGCGTGATCAATTCTTCGCCCATCAAATGCCGCAGCGTATTTTTCAGCTTTTTGAGCTGAATAAAAATATCGTGTTCGGGATAAAGATTTTCAGCCGTTTGCGGGGCTTTGAAATAGAATGAAAGCCATTCCTGCACGCCTTTCATTCCAGCGCGCTGGGCTAAATCCATAAACAATGCCAGATCAAGCACGAGCGGTGCGGCAAGGATCGAATCGCGGCACATAAAATCGATCTTGATCTGCATTTTGTAGCCGAGCCAGCCGAAAATATCGATCGCGTCCCAGCCTTCCTTGTTATCGCCGCGCGGCGGATAATAATTGATGCGGACGACGTGCGAAAATTGTCCGTAAAGATCGGGATGCTGATCGGGCTGGAGAATCGTTTCGAGCACCGAAAGCTTCGATTCTTCCTTGGTTTTGAAATTTTCGGGGTCGTCGAGAACTTCGCCGTCGCGGTTTCCCAAAATATTCGTCGAATACCAACCGTCCAAGCCTAGCATTCGTGCTTTCAGTCCGGGCGCGATGATGGTTTTCATCAAAGTTTGTCCGGTTTTGAAATCTTTTCCGCAGATCGGCACGCCGTTTTTGACGGCTAGCTCAGCGAGCGCGGGAATATCGACCGTCAGGTTCGGTGCGCCGTTGGCAAACGGAACGCCCGATTTGATCGCTGCGTAAGCGTAAATCATCGAAGGCGCGATTCGTTCGTCGTTATCGTACATCGCTTTTTCAAATGCTTCGATACTTTCGTGAATTTCCGACGTTTCGAGATAAATTTCCGTCGAAGCCGCCCAGACGATAACCAATCTGTCACAGCCTTTTTCCGCTTTGAACTTGGCGATGTCCGCCATCAATTGTTCGGCAAGTTCCATTTTGTTCCTGCCTTCCTTGATGTTCGTGCCGTTCAGACGCTTGACGTAATTATGCGAAAAGACCGCCGGCATCGGCTTCAAAGATTCAAGCTGTTCGCGTAGATCTTCGACCAGCGCCTTTTCCAAAACTCCGGCGTGCGTTGCCGCTTCATACGCCGAATCCGCAAAAATATCCCACGCGCCGAAAACGACATCGCTCAAATCAGCGAGCGGCGCAAAATCCTTGATGAGCGGCGAACGATTGTCTGTTCGTTTTCCCAAACGAATCGTTCCCATCTGCGTCAGAGACCCGATCGGCTTTGCCGTTCCTTTGCGGATCGCTTCGACGCCCGCGACAAATGTCGTGCTGACCGCGCCGAGTCCGACCAGCAAAATTCCGAGTTTACCGCTCGCCGGCGCAATTTCCACACCTTTTTCAACCATTATTTATGTAATTTCCTCCGAGAAATGAAAGAGAAATGATAACTTTCCAAAAATGTTAAGGCAAATGCGGGAAAAGAATAGCTGAAAAGATATGAAAAAAGCACAAAATTTTTACAAAAATATTATGCTTTTTTCGGTTCGCTAACTTCGATAAATTCGATAATCAATCTCCGCGAAAATATTGTCGCGCCATTCGATCTCTTTGAGCAGCGGTTCGTTAAAGTTGCCGGTTTCGAGCATTGTCGCGAGCAGATCAAAGCGGTGAATGTGCGATTGAAAACGGCGCGACGAATATTGGACGGTCGTGCCCTGATAGATTTGAAACGCCCAATCGCTCGATTGCGCGAGCAGTAGTTCACGCGCCAGTTGATTCAAAACGCGCCGTTCCATTTCGCCCGGAAATTCAAAACGATTCGCCAATTCGGTCATTTTGCGTTCCGCGTCGTGCTGATACGGATACATCCACGAATTTCCTTCGTTGATCCAGACTTTGTAATAACCGTTTTCGCCCCAGCTCGAAGCGGTCGGCTGTTGAATTTGGATCGGAATTTTCGCGTCGAGAAAATCGCCCGGCGCGATCGGCTGGATTTCCGTTTGGTCGTAATACAGCTGTTTGAAAAGAAAGTCAATAAACATCGGACCTTCATACCACCAATGCCCGTAAAGTTCGGCATCGTAAGGCGATGTGACGAGCGGCGGATGATCGCCGAAATTTTCGCGCAATGCGCGCGCCTGTTCTTTGCGCTTACCGATAAAATCGAAGGCGTGAAGCGCGGCTTTTTCCTTGGCGATCGCCGGAACATACGGCTGTTTGTGCTGCTGTGAAACGCCTTTTTCGCCGATCCGGAAATATTTCAAGCCGAGATGCCGGCGGGTTCCGTCCTTGTGCAGATGCGGTTTGAGATAGTCGAGCGGCAAATCCCAGCCGACATCGCGGTAAAATTCGCGGTAAAACGGATCGCCCGGATAACCGACCTCGGCGCTCCAAACCTGCTGCGACGTTTCGACATCGCGGGCAAAAACCGCGACGCCGTTCGGACACATGACGGGTGCGTGAACGCCGAAACGCGGGCGCGGGTCGCCGTACAGAATCGCGTGCGAATCGCCGATAAAATATTCGATTCCGGCGTCTTTCAATAAAACTTCAATGCCCGGTTCATACGCGCATTCCGCCAGCCAGATGCCGCGCGGCTGCCGGTGGAAATGCTTTTTGTAATTGGCGACGGCGATCTGAATCTGTGCACGCCGCGCTTCCTGCGTTGAAACAAGCGGAAGAAAACCGTGCGTTGCGCAGCAGGTGATAATTTCCAAAACGCCTTCTTCCTGCAATTCGCGGAAAGCGTTGATCAAATTGCGCTGATAACGGTTGTTCCACAGATCGAGCGATGCCGAGAGGTTATCAACATACATTTTGACGACATCGTAAAATTCGGGTTCCTCGCGCTGAACGCGGTCAAATTCCTTGCGCGCCAGTTCGAGCAGGTTTTCGAGATGCCGCGTGTAGCGTTCCTGAAGTAGCGGGTCGGCGAGCATTTCGCAGAGCGGCGGCGAAACATTCATCGCCAGACGAGGGCGTGCGCCTGCTTCGTGCTGATTTTGGAAAATGAAGATCAACGGCAGATAAACTTCCGTGATGGCTTCGTAAAGCCAATCTTCTTCCAGAAATTCGGGATATTCGGGATGCCGCACGAACGGCAGATGCGCGTGTAAAATTAAGCTGAAATAACCGATTGGCATAAAAGGATTTTAACGCAAAGACGCAAAGACGCAAGTATTTAAAGTAAAAAGGCAAAAGTAAAAAGGCAAAAAGTTAAAAATTTTACCTTTTACCTTTTACCTTTTGCCTTTGCGTTAAAAATTTAGTTTCGCAAACTAAACGAACTAAGCGGCGAGAGTTTCGGCAGATATTTCGGCGCATTGTCCGGCGTATCTTTCGGCAAACCCGTTTTCGGAACAGTTCGTTTTCGGATCGTTTTCGGGAAATTTACCAAACTTGCGCCGAAAACCGCCGCGCCGATTTGTTCTTCCTCGAAAATTTCCTCGTCAAAGACGTCGAAATGTTCTTTCAGAGCCGACAAAGCGTTTTCCGCGCTCAAGCTGGCGACGTGTTCCTGCAAAATGATGAAAAGCGCCTCGCTGATCTGCCCGCGCAGTTCTTCGAGCGTCGCGCCCGACGCCAGCGCGAGAAGCGCGAATCTGACTTCATCGGAATTTATCAAGCTGAAATCCGGCTTGCCGCTTTTGCCGATCAATTGATTCAAAGCACTTTGCGTCGCATTTTCGGCGGCGTCGAAATCATCGCCCGCGAGCGCGACTTCAAACGCGTCTTGCTTAAAGCCCGAAATATCCAAAACCTGCGCGAAAGTGCTCGCGGAAACTGCCCAATCCGCGTCCGTTGCGGTGCGCGGCGACGGCGATTTGCGCGGCGTTTCGATCGTGTTCGAAAAGATCACGCGGATATACGGACGATTCGGCGCGTAAAAACCGATTTCGGCGCGATATTTTGCGTCCGAATCGGCGTTAAACCAGTAATTTCCTTCCGCTTCGACGGCGCGGATCTCCTCGCGTTCGGTTTTCAGATTGACGAATTTGGCGACGAGCTGATAACTGCCCGTGTTTCCCGCGAAAACTTTTTGCAGAATCTGAAACGGATTGTTTTTGATCGACCAGTAAAAATAAAGCCGGTTCGGCGACTGCATTTGCAGACGCGCCCGGTTTTCTCGCGCGAGCTCGGGCAATTTCGGCGTCGCAAGCTCGGCAAAAATCGGGTCAACTTCTGCTTCGGAGTCTGCTTCCGCCTCTGCCGGAACCGGTTCTTCAGCAACCAAAAATTGCGGTGCTTTTACTTCGGGTTTGACCTCGTCCGTTTCGGCTTTGATAAATTCCGCCGAGGACAGAGGATTTAATTCAAACTCTTCCAACGCAATTTCATCAGTTATCGGTTCGGTTTCTTCGGTTTCCAACAATTCTTTTTTCGTAACGTCTTCACTCATAAAATTATCTTAAAAAGTATTTAATAAACTGAAATTATGCGTGTTTTTGGATGAAACGGCAAGTATTGTGAAACTTTTAACAAAATCTTAAGGTTGGTTGGAGTATAAATTGGAGCGCGGGCATCTGAAGCCCGCACGTCCGTTGAGCGAAGCAGAAACGGACGAAATGCGCCGCATTAGCTTTCAAGTTAAGTTTTTAATTATCTGTGTTTTGCATTCGTGCTTCGCACCGAATGCGAGGCGAGTTTCAGATGCCCGCGCTCCAATTATTTTTTCGGGGTTGTATTTGTCGCTTGTTTCAGTTTGACCTCGATTTTGCCGATATTACTTTTGATCTGTGAGCGGACGGGAATTCGGCGGGCGTCGTCGGTAATCCAGATGATCATACTTCCTTCCTGCTCGATCAGGCGATTAATGCCGAAAACTTCGGGTTCGACGCGAAAACACATCACTTTTCCTAAGATTGTTTTTTGAATTTCGCGTCGCGTGATGCGCACGGGAACTTTATAAACGAGCCCTGAATCGCTGACTGCGATTTCAAACACTTTGCCGACCGCCAGAGGCAGAAGCCGCAGGGCGTAAATTCCCGAAACCATATCGTGAACTTCCGTTTTGATCTCCGAGGCGATCTTGCGCGGCGGGCGCATCAGGTCTTTCGGATTTATTTCCGAAAACGTCACTTGTTTGCTTTCATAATCGAAAACGGCTTCGGAATCGCGGATGCGCTCTTTTTGCTCGTCGTGTTTGACCGTGCGCAGGATGCGGAAATTCTGCTTGTCAACGATCGATTCGTATTGCTGAAGAAAACTGTAGCGAAAAAGTTTGAGCAGGGAACCTTTCGATTTGGCTTCGGTTTTGATCAGATAATCGTTGCTCTCGGGCGCGTTGGTGAATGTAAAAGTCATATCGGCAACCGCGATGCCCTGAATGATCTTACTGACTTTTCCTTCGTAAGTGAGAACTTCGCCGACCGTAAAAGGTTTTGTCTGCGCCGAGATTTTCGACGAAATTCCGGCAAACAAAACAAAAAACATCAGCAAAGCGATAATTTTATATTTCATAATTCTATCCGAAAAAAAATGCTTTGGCGGCTAAGACGCTCCACGCGAAAACCAACCCGAACGCGGCGCGATATTCTCTGTAACGTAAGTATAGCTGAAAATCGAATTTTTCGACACTCTTTTTCCAGGCGGTCAGGCGCGGAAAAAAGAGCGGAACATTTTCTTTATATTCTTCAAAATCCGTGCCGAAAATCTGCGTTAAATCTTCTGCTTCGACGCGCATTACGGGCAAATAGATGCCCAGAAACAGGACGATAAACACAAGCGCGAGCCACCACACGCCCGAGGCGATCGTGAACCCGACGCCGAGCAGAAAGCTGCCGAGATAAAGCGGATTGCGCGTGAAGGCATAGGGACCCGAAACCGCCAGATCTTTGTTTTTGCGAATATGTCCCGAAGCCCATGCGCGAATCAGAATTCCGATCAGCGAAACCACCGCGCCGACAATCAATGTGACGGGTTCGGGTTTTGCAAAAATCAGAAAAATTATCGCAAACAAAAAGCCGAGCGGAACACGAAGTCGTTGTAAAAGTCTTTTATTTTTTGAAACCATTAGCCAAGAGGAAAATTATCTTTGTTTCACGCGCCGTTTTCAAACCAACCTGAGTCTTTTTTGCACGGCATCGAAAACCGTTTCGACCGGAATGTCCATACAAATCCAGTTTGAGCAGGTTCGGCGGTGACAATCAACGCGGCAGCCGATGTCTCCGCGCTCGACGCAAATATCCTCGGAGCGCGGACTTCCGTTGCGCCACCATTCGGTCGGACCGAAAATCCCGACGAGCGGCGCGTTCGCGGCGACCGCAAGATGCGTCGGACCCGTATCGCCGCCGACATAAATTTTTGCACGTTTCGCGAGCTCGTAAAAACCTTTCAAACTCGTCTGCGCGAGGAAAACTTTGCCCGATTTGCTGTTTTGCAGGACTTTCTGCGCCAGATCCGTTTCGTTCGGCGCAGTTGAAACGACCGAAACCAAGCCGTTTTCTTCCCAGAGCTGATCCGCGAGCGTCCCGAATTTTTCGGCGTGCCAGAGCTTTGTCACCCAGCCGCCGGCGGGATTGAGAATGGCAAAATTCTCGCCTGTTTCGGCAACGATTTTTTCAGCCTCGGCTTTGTGCGCTTCATTCGTAAAGATCGGGAACTGGAAATTTTCCGTCGGCACGGCAATGTTCAGAGCCTTTTCCGCCAAAGCGAGATTTTTGCGGATGATGTGAATTTTCGGCGGCGTTTCAAAGGTTTTGGTCAAAAGAAAACGGCTTGCGGGTTCGCGCAGGTTTTGTTTGGCAAATCCGTAAGTCCGCTTTGCCTTTGAAAGTTTGGCGATCGTCGCGGATTTTAGAAGTCCCTGAAAATCGAGCGCCGCATCGTAGCTGAACCGGCGCAGTTCGCGTACCTGTTTGCCGGCGTCGAGCAGGATGTTTTCGATGATCTTTCCGCCGCGAAGCGAACGCGTGTCGACCTCGATCAGATTATTGATAAGCGTGTTTCCGCGTAGGATTTCCGCCGAGCTTTTCTCGACCGCCCACGAGATTTCAGCGTTCGGCAAAGCATTTCTGACTGCCGCAAGCGTCGGCAGAGTATGTACGATGTCGCCGATACTGCTGAGTTTGACAAAGAGAATTTTCATTCGTTTCTCGGTGCTAAACCGTAAATAGTAAATGATGAAAACGCGGCTGTAAAATATGTATCGGCGTTTCGAATGCAGTCAAAATTAATTATTAGCCGAAAAAAGTCTGGAAAAATGACTTAAAATAAGCTATTGTATAACTTAGAGTTCTTCCCGCGCTTACAAATCCGCCCCTTCGCCTTTTATGAATAATAAGTCGAAACGTCCACAGGAAGATTTACGTCCTGCACTCATTTTTTTGACCGGAGATTTACTCGCCGTGCCGATTCCGCTTGAGCGCGAAGAGGTTATTTTAGGTCGCGCGATCGAAGCCGACGTGCGCGTCAATGATTCGAAAACTTCGCGCAAACACGCCCGCATCAATGCCATTACCGACAAGCGAACAAATACGACGAGTTATGTTCTGACCGATCTGAGTTCGCGCAACGGAACGCTTTTGAACGGGCAGAAAGTCAGACAGGAAACGCTTCAGAACGGCGATAAAATCACGATCGGCGAACATATTTTGCGTTTCGAGTTTCTCGACGAGATCGACCGCGAATTTCACCGCCAGATTCATCGTCTCTTGTCGCACGACGATTTAACGGGATTGCTTTCAAGCCGTTCTTTTTTCTCGGAATTACGGCGCGAATCGGCGCGTGCCAAAGCGGAAAACCGCCCGTTTTGCGTTTTGATGATGGACGTTGATTTTTTTAAGAACGTCAACGACACTTACGGGCATCTGACGGGCAGCAAAACGCTCGAAGAGATCGGTTACTGCATTATGCAAAACCTCCGCAGCGGCGATGTCGCGGCGCGTTTCGGCGGCGAAGAATTTGCGGCGTTTCTGCTCGATGCCGAAATCGGGCAGGCACTCGTCGCGGCGGAAAGAATCCGCTCCGAGATCGAAAATCAGGCGTTCAGCGTGATCCGCCAGGGCAAGCCTTCGGAAAAACATCACATTACGATCAGCATCGGTATCGCTTCGTTTCCCGGCGATTCGAGCGATGTTATCGAACTCGTCGAAATGGCTGATTCCGCGCTCTACCGCGCCAAACGCGAAGGTCGCAACCGGATCTGCGCTTACCGCGATCTGGAACCCGAAGAAGTAAATAAACCATTTCCGCCGCGCCACGAATAATCGGAACGCAGGCATCTCTGCCTGCAAATCCGTTCCGTAAAACGAGAACGGATAAATGCGCCGTTTTAGTTTTCAATCTGGATTTTAATCTGATGCACGCGTTCAGCGCGTCCGGGTGCTTTACACCGTGCGCGATGCAGGCAGAGATGCCTGCGCTCCAAATTTTTCAGATTTTTTGCAACTTTTCAGACTTGTTTGACGTGAACACAACTGTTTCGTCAGTTGTCGGAAAGTTTAGTTGTTCGCGGCAACCGCTTTCTGTTAAAATCTTGAAGTTCATTCAAAGCCGAAAGTTATCCGTTAAATCAAACAAAATTTCTGAAGAGAGCGGACAACCGATAAATGACAACGAACAATCTATAAAAAAGTGATTACCAAACTCAATCTTGCCAGTCGCCCGTTTCGCAACCGGACTTTGCCGTATCTGATTGCGCTGTTTTTATTGGCGTTTTCCGTCGGCGGCGCGATCTTGTGTTTTGCAAAATTGCGCGATATTCGTGAAAATAACGAGCTTGCCAAAACTCAAATTACCAGTATTGAAAAAGAACTCAGCGAACTCAACAATAAAGGCGAACTCGTCCAACAGGAATTATCACCCGATCAGCGTGCTCTTTTGATTGGCGCGCACAAACTCGTTGCCAACAAATCTTTCGGCTGGTCGCGCTTGTTTGCCGATCTGGAAGACAAATTGCCCGGCGGTGTGAGCGTGTCGCGCATTTCGGTCGAAAACATTTTCAAAGACGGCGACCGCATCAAAGCCGAACTCGATTTTGCGGTTTTGAGCCGCGATTATCAGAATGTTGCCGAGATGATTGACCGGATGAATAATTCGGGCGTTTTCAAAGCCGAACTGCGCGGGCAGGATTTGCAGAAAACCGATCGTTTGACCTATTCGGAATTTACTCTCCATCTGGTTTACACGCCTTATTACAGTTTGCCGACGGCGACGACGCCGAACCCGAATGATTTGACGCTCAACCAGCAAGGAGGCAACCAGTAATGGAAGATAAAAAACTGAACGCCGAAAATTCGGAAGAAACAACCGCACCGCAGATTCACGTCAACGACCTCGGCACGACGAAAGATCCGACCGTGGTCGTCGAAGAATCGGACCGCACGGTTTTGCTGACCGAAAACGAAACGATCATCATTCCGAAAGAAACGATGATCGATGTTCCGCCGAAAAACCGCGAGCGCAAAGTTTACGCGGGAATGTGGGGAACCACCGAGCTGGTCACCGTCGGAGTAGCGATGCTGGCGATTCTGACCACCATTCTGCTCTTTGTTCTGCTCGTGCTTCCGGCACAGAGTGAATTGGACAATAACCGCGCAAAACGTCAGGAATTGGAAAAACAGCTGGCGACCGCGAATTCGCGCTACGGCAATATTACAACGACCGAAGAACGGGTCAGTGAACTGACCCGAAGCGTTGAGGATTTCGAATCACGCTATTTATCGACTGAAACAAACGGTAAAACCGCGCTTTACCAACAAATCAACGGGCTCATTTCCGCCTACGGTTTGACCAACACGACGGGTCCCGATTATGCCACACTCGAAATTTCCGACCCGAACCGCAATGCTCAGCAGGAGGATGAACAAAAAGGCAGATCCAAAGCGATCAGTATTTATCCGGGAACATATATCACGATGACGCTTGACGGTTCGTATCAGAATTTGCGGCGGTTTATCCGCGAGATCGAAACGAGCAATCAATTCGTCGTGATCAGTTCGATTCAGCTCGAACCCTCCGAAAATAAGGAAAAAGAGGCGATTGACCAAACAAAACCGGCGCAGGTTTCGACCAATAATCCGCCGGTTCCGAATCAGTTTGGCG
>DATLOR010000298.1:0-9053 GCA_035536135.1 Pyrinomonadaceae bacterium
TTCGCTGTTAATTTTCGTTTCGCTCGTTGTTTTTCATCCGCTGAGCGCACCGACACCCGACGGCAGATTACATATTGATTTTCTCGATGTCGGGCAGGGCGACGCGGCGCTTGTCACTTTTCCGAACGGCGAAACTTTGCTGGTTGACGGCGGCGGAAAGCCGAATTTTAATAATCTTTACGTTAAACGCGAAACGGAGGAGCCCGAAATCTTTGAGCCTGACGCAAACACCGTCGGCGAAGCGGTCGTTTCGCAATTTTTGTGGGAAAAAGGGTATTCGCAGATTGATTATATTCTGGCGACGCACGCCGATGCCGATCATATTCAGGGACTAACGGACGTAGCGAAAAACTTCCACGTCCGCGCCGCGTTTTTCGGCAGAACGCCCGAAAAAGACGATGATTTTGCCAAGCTTTATCAGGTTTTGCAGAAACGAAAAATCGAGATCGTCAAATTAAAACGCGGCGATGTTTTGAATTTTGATCGCGCAAGCGTCGAAGTTTTATATCCCGAAGCCGATGATTCGCCCGAAGCCGTTTCCGATAATAATCATTCTTTGGTTTTACATATTATTTTCGGCACGAAAAGATTTTTGCTGACCGGCGACATCGAAAAAGAAACCGAAAGTTTTTTGGCGCAAAATCCCGGCTTTTTGCAATCGGACATTATCAAAGTCGCGCATCACGGAAGCCGGACTTCTTCGATTCAGCCTTTTATTGACGCGGTAAAAGCCGAGTACGCGGTAATTTCCGTCGGCAAAACCTCGCCGTTCGGACATCCGCACAAAGAAGTTTTGGAAAGATGGAAAAATGCCAACGCAAAAGTTTTAACAACCGGCGAGCGCGGAACGATTTCCGTTTCAACCGACGGAAAGGATTTGATAATCAGCAGATTTCTGCCCTGAAAACGGCAAAACGCCGGAAGATTTTTGTTTTAAAACCTCCGAGCGTTCCTTAGTCAACCTGTAATACCTTAAGTATTACTTTAAGTTTTTAAAAAGTCAAGCATTTTTTAAAAAAAGTTTAAAATTAATGTTTGAAATGCCGAAAACCGGTAAAAACCATCGCAATTCCATGTTCGTTCGCCGCTTCGATCGATTCGTTATCCTTGATTGAACCGCCGGGCTGAATGATCGCCGAAACGCCGAAACCGGCGGCTTCGTCCACATTATCGCGAAACGGGAAGAAAGCGTCGGAAGCGAGTGCGGAATTTTTCAAAGGCAGCTCGAATCTTTCCGCCCGCATCGCCGCAATGCGCACCGAATCGACGCGGTTCATCTGTCCCGCGCCGACGCCGATCGTCCGATTTTCATTGGCGAAAACGATCGCGTTCGATTTTACGTGTTTGCAGACTTTCCACGCCAGAAGCAGAGCGCGAATTTCTTCATCCGAAGGTTTTCTCTCCGTCACAAACTTCAAATCGCTTTCCGAAACGCGGAAAATATCTTTCGACTGGACAAGAAAACCGCCCGAAATTTGTTTGTATTCGAGATCATTTGAGCTTTCGCTTTTCTCGACGCGCAGAACGCGCAGGTTTTTCTTCGTCTTGAAAATTTCGAGTGCGTCAGCGTCAAAATCAGGCGCGACGACGACTTCGGTAAAAACTTCGTTGACCGATTTAGCTACGCTAGCGTCAACTTTGCGGTTGAACGCGACGATTCCGCCGAACGCCGAAACCGGATCGGTCGAAAGGGCGCGGCGGTAGGCTTCTTCGTTGGTTGCGCCCGTGCCGACACCCGACGGATTGGTGTGTTTGATAATGGCGACGGCTAGATCTTCAAAATCCTGCACGAGATTCCAAGCCGCTTCCGCGTCAACATAGTTGTTAAAAGACATTTCCTTGCCGTGAAGCTTTTCGGCTTTTGCGATTCCGCCTGCTTCATCGGATTCGTAGATCGCGGCTTTTTGGTGCGGATTTTCACCGTAGCGCAAATCGGCGGCTTTTTCGAGCTCGATCGTTTCAAATTCGGGTAACTCTTCGCCGTCCGATTCGATCGTTTCTTCAAACATCTCGTCGGATTCGATAATAATGAGATTTCCAAGCGGATTAAACGGTTCGAGAAATTCCAGATCCTCATTTGAAAGCTGTTTGGCTAAGTAAGAAGAGATCGCCAGATCGTAGCTTGCCGTGCGCGTATAGGCAAGCGTTGCCAGGCGTTGACGCGTTTCAAGACTCAAACTTCCGTCATTTTCCTTCATTTCCTGCAAAACGCCTGCATAAAGTTTCGCGTCCGTGACGACGGCGACATCGCGCCAGTTTTTCGAGGCGGAACGAATCATCGCCGGACCGCCGATGTCGATGTTTTCGACGGCTTCTTCGAGCGAAACATCTTCTTTGGCGATCGTTTCCTGAAACGGGTAAAGATTGACGACGACCAGATCGATCGGCTCGATGCCGTGTTCCTGCATTGATTGAACGTGGTTCGCGTTATCGCGCAAAGCCAAAAATGCGCCGTGGATTTTCGGATGCAGAGTTTTGACGCGTCCGTCCATCATTTCGGGAAAATTTGTGATTTCCGCAACTTCCGTCACTTCGATTCCGTTTTCGCGCAAGCTCCGCGCAGTTCCGCCGGTCGAAATGATTTCGACGCCGAATTCGCGCAAATTTTTGGCAAATTCCAAAATGCCCGTTTTATCCGAAACGCTGATCAAAGCGCGTGTTATTTTTCTTAATTCATTCATAAAAACTAAAATTTAAAAATAAAAAAGCGGTCTATTTTGACCGCCGTTGGTGCTAAATGATTGTGCAAGCGAAGTCGGAGAACAAGCCGTGTTCCCCGATAAAGACAGCCGCAAAAGATTTTTTGAGTCGTGCCATTCGCCCTTAAAAGAAGAAGCGTCCCAAAAACAAAAGGCTCAACAAAAAAGCTAAAGTATAAATGACTACTTTGATAAGACTCATAAAATTTTTTATTCTTAAACCGTTGAGAACCTAAAACGCTTACGACCAAACTGTTATTTTAGTTCCGCATTTTATTCGATGTCAAAACCATTCAAACCGATTTTTTACGCCGCGCTGGCTTTCGCACTGATTTTGCAAATACTTAGCAATGTTCAGGCGCAAACTGTCGAAATGAAAATTAAAATTACGGATTCGAACGTTTTTATCGAAGGCAGTTTTAAAGACGCGCAAACGGCGAAAAATGTTACAAACTTTTCTTTTCTAAAATCCTACACGAATATCGAAAACCTCGGCGCACGGATTTCGGATGTGAATTTATTCGATAAAAACGGGCAAAAGATAAATTACAAAAAACTTGGCGAGGGCGAATTTCTGGCGGAAAGCGGTTTCGCGGCGTGGAATTACAAGACGGATCTGAGTTTGCCGAAAAACACTTCGGCGATGGCGCACGTTTCGTGGCTTGCGAGCGAACAGGGAATTTTGATGTTCGGCGATCTATTGCCCGAATTTGCCGGAAAAACTTCGGCGCGTGTAACAATTGAATTGCCGAAAGATTGGCGAATTTCGAGCGTTGAAAAGCGTTCGGGCGAAAACGTTTTCGAAGTCAATGATGTTGAAAAAGCGATATTTTATATTGGCAAGAACTGGCGCGAAAAAGAGATTGTCGCGGGCAGCGCAAAAATAAATTTGATAATTTCGGGCGAATGGCAGGTTTCCGACGATGAAGTGGCGCTGGCGGCGCGTGATATTTTTGCTTTTTATGAAAAACTTTTCGGGGCGCGGAGCTTTGAAAAGACGCAAATATTTCTCGGAAAATTTTCGCGCGAAGTAAAAGTCGGGCGTTGGGAAGCCGAAACACGCGGCGCGAATATCACGATTTTTTCGTCGGAAATGGATTTTAAGACGCAATCCCTGCAGAGACTTCACGAGCAGCTGCGCCACGAGATTTTTCATTTCTGGCTGCCGAACGGCGTCAACTTGGCGGGCAATTACGATTGGTTTTACGAAGGTTTCGCGCTTTATCAATCACTGAAATTGGCTCTCGCAGCTAATCGAATCCGCTTTGAAGATTTTCTCGACACGCTCGCGCGCGCACATTCGATCGACACCTTGCAGAGTCAGCGGGTTTCGCTTCTTGAAGCCTCGAAAAATCGCTGGAACGGCGCGAATACGCAGGTTTACGCGCGCGGAATGCTCGTTGCTTTTTTGACGGACATCGCCCTTTTGCAGAAATCGAAAGGCAAAAGCTCGCTTTCGGACGTTTTGCGCGAAATTTATCAAAAGCATAGTTTTCCCGCGCCGCGTCAGGACGGCAACACGGCGGTTTTGAATATTTTGCAAACTCGCGCGGAGCTTCGCCCGATCGTTGAAAAATATATCAAAGGCACGGAAAATATCACTTGGCAAACCGACCTGGACGCGATCGGCATCGAATCGGCGACGGAAAATTTCACGACAAAATTAAAGGTTAAAGCCAATCCGAACGGTCGGCAAAAGGATTTATTGGACAAGTTAGGTTATAATAACTGGCGAAAATAGCCCGGAATTATCAAAATGAATTTTAAGAAAGTTTTTGTTTTATCAGCAGTAATATTGGTCAGCACGTTTTTGAGCGGCTGCGGTTTTATCGGCAATGCCTACAACAGTCTGGTTTCGGTGACCGGATTGAGCACGACCTGCACGGTGATTGCCAAAAAAGCGAACATCCGCACTTCATACGCCGTGGTCGCGCAGGACCTTTTGGAAGTCAAACGCGGCGACGTGCTCGATGTTGTCGATCAGGTGGATTTTGAAAAAACCTTGTGGTATCGCGTCCGCGCCCACGACGAAGATCAGACCGAAGGCTGGATCGAAGCCCAGAACATCATCACGAGCGACGTGCTTGAAAAGTCGAAAAAACTCGCCGAAGAAGAAAAAGACGCCCAGCCGCAGGCAAACGGTCTGCTGCGCAACAAAACGAATCTGCGTTTAACGCCCGAACAGCGCGACGACAATGTGCTGGTCAAGCTCGACAACGGTTCGACGTTTGAGATCATGGCTTGGAAATTCGTGCAGAAGGCGGACGATACGACCGACGACGCGGCGAAACCGGACGCGAATAAACCGAAACCCAAGACGAAAAACGCCGAGATCGAAGCCGCCAAAACCGAGAACGAACCGGACAAGATGGACGAAAAATACGATATCTGGTATAAAGTCCGCCTTGACCCGTCGGTTTCGCCCGCGCCTTCGGGTTGGATCTTCGGTCGCCAGGTCGAGCTTCAAGTCCCGACCGACATCGTTTTCTATCAGCAGAACAACAAAAAATTCGTCACCTGGCAGAGAATCGACGGCGTTGATACATCGCTCAAAGACGATCCGAAATTGACTTCCAAACCGAGCAGCTGGGTGATTCTTTCGCGCACCAACGAATCGAAAGCCGTGAACGGCGATGAACCCGATTTCGACGGCGTGCTGCTTCTCGGCTACGACAAATACGATCAGTCGCATTACCGCATTTACCCGCTGATCGGCGAGGTTTGGGGCAAACTTCCGCTCAAAATTGTCGGCACGGGCGACACGCGGACATTCACGCTTCGTCTGCGCAACAAAAACAGCGGACAGATCGAAGACAAACAGTTTGTCGTCACTTTCGACAAGAGCCGCTACAAGCTCAAATTGCCCGACGATATGGTCAATTACGAGATCAAGGAAGGGAAGTAGCGGTGAGCGGTGAGCGATGAGTGGTGAGTTCTGATTTTCACTAATCACTCACCGTTAATCGTTCCCCACTAAAAAAGTATGAATGAAAATGAAGAACTCGATCTGGAAAACCCTTTCGGCGAATCGTTCGAATTGGAGATTACCGATTCGCTCGATCTGCACGCCTTTGCGCCGCGCGATGTCAAAGCCGTGACCATTGCCTATCTCGAAGAAGCGCATAAAAAAGGCTTTCGCCTCGTGCGGATAATCCACGGCAAAGGCGTCGGCGTCCAACGCGAAACCGTCCGTAAAGTTCTGGAACAAACCCCTTTCGTCAAATCCTTCAAAACCGCCGACCCGCTTTCGGGAAGCTGGGGCGCAACGCTTGTCACGTTTCACGATTAAAGAGAATTAAGATTTACAATCAGCTTGTAAAACCTAAACGTTTTTGTTCCGTAGGAACAAATGTTAATAGCCCGCCGATTGATCGGTGGAAAAACATAATAAATAATCGAAGTCCCGTAAGGGACGAAAGATTAACCATAAAATATTATGTCGCACACATTTATCAATTCGCTGCATCATTGCGTTTTCAGCACCAAGGCGCGCCGTTCGATGCTTACGCCCGCACTTCAATCGCGGCTTTTTTCATATATGGGCGGCATTGCGCGGGAAAATAAAATCAAACTTCTCGCGGCAGGCGGTATTGACGACCACGTTCATCTTTTAATTTCGATACCTTCAACGATTTCGATTTCAAAGACGATGCAGTTGATAAAAGGCGGTTCGTCAAAATGGATTCACGAAACATTTGAAGAACATCGACTGTTTGAATGGCAGGAAGGATACGGCGCATTTTCAATCGGCATTAGTGATGTTGAGCGCACAGTTAATTACATCAATAATCAGGCTGAGCATCACGGAAAAATGGATTTTAAGACAGAATTTCGAGCATTTTTGAAAAAGCAGGAAATTGAATATGACGAGCGATATATTTTCGATTAATTTATCTTTCGTCCCTTGCGGGACTCGCATTTAATAAACATCATAACCCAACGATAAATCGTCGGGCTATTAACAATTGTCCCTTGCGGGACATTTTTCGCGGCAAAATGCTCAACATTTTTATGCCCGCCGGTATCGAACGACATTCCGAAATAGTAAGTATCTTAGCCATTTCAGTTGAGGCTGTCTTTAATCGGGCAGCCTTTTCTCATTACCTATCACTTCAAACATTCATGAAAAGAGCTGCCGTAAAATATCACTTATCGAATTTTATTGTGTTTTATGATTCGGGCAATTTAGTTATTATAAGCAGTGTCAAAAGACCTTTTTTGAGACAAAAATCTCCAAATCGTTTTTCATTGCATGAACAGTTTTATGAAACCAACTATTCTCATTCTTATCACGACTTTTTTTGTCATAACGGGTCTAGCGCAGAAGAAGGAAACCGTGAGCACGGATGTAAGATTAATTAAAGACCGCCCGCACGTTTTTATCAGTTTTCAATCTGAAACAAAGGTCGAACCGCTTTATGAAGGCGAAAGCGGACACCGTGTTTGGCTTCAATTTCATAACAATTCCAGGTGGAAAGTTAAATTCTGTTTTCATTATGTGCCGGAAGAATATGGTAAAACAGGTGCGCGCTATGAAATCGAACGCTATAAAGGGACTGGAGAAGTTCCGAGTGCGGGTCGTTCCGACACCTGTCGCTATTCGACATTGTTGCCCGGTAAATTACATCTTTTCAGCGTCCCGCGGGAACATTTAGCCGACGGATTAGCAATAAAGATTCAATACCATTACGCCTGGGAGTTTGACCCTGACGGCACAAGTAATCTTGACGAACCAGAGCATTTTGTATTCTTTTATTCAGAAGATGTACCAAAAATAAAGCGTCTCAAAACGCCGACTTATGGGATAATCGGAAAAAAGGGTTGTGTCATAAAGGACCCTTTCTAAGACACTTTTAGAGTGTGTCATCGACGGGCGTTTTTGAGACAAAATTCTTTTCTGTTGGCTTTGCCTCCCTATACCGGCAAAACTTTGCAGATACTTATTTTGTCAATGCTAAATTTTCTAAAAATACAGGAAACAAAAATACTTAAACTAAAAACTCTTGAAATTTTCGCTTTGATTGTTAAATTATGACTTTTTAAGGTACAAAAGCGCTTGGAAGCGGTCGATCGCCGCTTGTTCCGAAAGTCAATATCAAAATTCCAGCCGTTGACCGCTGCACGAACCAATTGGCGGTCAAAGGACGAAAAACCGCCGTGTCGAACTTGCCGTCGCCGTCGTAATCGCCCGGCGCGGGAATGTCACCCGAAGTGCCGAACGGGACGGAGTAAAATGAATTGTCTTCCGAGCGCTGGACAAACCATTCGCCTGTTGACGGTCGAAACACGGCGATGTCAGCTTTTCCGTCCCCAGTATAATCGCCCTCGACGGGTTTGTCCGTTGATACGCCAAAACGGTAAACCCGAAATTGATTATTTGAACTTTGCAGATACCACCAACTGCCGTCCGACGGTCGAAAAATGGCGATGTCCGCTTTCCCGTCGCCGTCGTAATCTGCTGCGACCGGCTTGTCTTCGGAAGTTCCGAATTGGACGATCGAAGTTCCGAGATCGGACGATCGGCGGATGTACCACGTTGTGTCGGAAGGACGAAAAACGGCGGCGTCCGTGCGCCCGTCGCCGTCGTAATCCGAAGGCGCAGGGATATCGCCCGAAGCGCCGAACGGAAAGCTGAAAAACGAATTATCTTCCGAACGCTGCACGAACCACTCGCCGGTCGCGGGGCGAAAAACGGCGATGTCCGCCTTGCCGTCGCCGGTAAAATCACCGGGCGTAATAATGTCCGTCCCCAAGCCAAAGCGAAAGACTCGGAAATCATTCGCCGAGCTTCGGGTGTACCACCAGCTGCCGTCGGATGCTCTGAAGATGCCGATGTCGGTTTTGCCGTCTCCGTCAAAATCGAATGGCGCGCGCCGTGCGGTCGTTGGTGTTAGACTGCCGGTCCAGAAACCGCTTTCGAGCGCGAAGCCGGAGTCGCTTGAAGCGCTGCCGGTAACCGATTGTCCGATCGTGCCGTCGAGCGAAAAGCCGCCGCCTGCTGCCGCCGCGTCTCCGCCGTTTGAGATGACCGACTGTTTGATTTCGTAAGCGCCGCCCGATTGCGCCGCCGCGCTTAACGTCAGAAAAAGAGATGTCGCCAGCAGACTAATAATATTTCTGTATTTCATGATTAATTTCCTCTCCAGACTGTCGGCATTTTTAGTAAACAAAAATTATAAAGGGTTTATTTAAAAAATCCGTGCAGGAGGTGGAAACGCGAACGCCATTGCCGGCGGGCGGGCTGACTGACGCTGTGCCGATGGCGCATCCGCCCGACCCCTGATTATTCACGGGCGTCAACGCGATGAAACGGTTGTCTAACTGAAAGCCGAAATTAAGGTCGTAAATTCCGGC
>DATLOR010000299.1:0-5287 GCA_035536135.1 Pyrinomonadaceae bacterium
GATTCGCGTGTGATGGTTGCTTACCTGCGTGCGGGAACAACACAGGTTACTCAAAAATTTTCGACCGATCTGGAAAAAGCGGCAGGATCAATTCGGGCAGTTATCGGAAGCTCGACGATTGCGCCGAACAGTCCGTATGAAGGTGTCGAGGAAGTTTTGGAACGTTTTGACGCGCTTCCGACCGGACGACGGGCGATTTTACTCGTTTCCGACGGTCTGGATTTAACGAATCCCTCGCCGACGCAAAGCCTCGAACTCGACCAGGCAATTCTCAAAGCACAACGGCGCGGCGTGGCGATTTATTCTTTTTATTCGTCGGCGACTTTAACAGAAAACGCAAATTCAAGCGTGATTCTCAACGCGCAAAGCTCTCTAAACCGGCTTTCGGAAGAAACCGGCGGACGCGCTTTTTTTCAAGGGACGATTTCGCCGATCAGTCTGCAGCCTTTTTTCAGAGACTTAAATCTCGCGCTTAACCGCCAGTTTGCTTTGACCTATCTTTCGACGCATTTGAAAAAAGGCTATCACAAAGTTCAGGTTCTAAGCACGAATCCGGAGATCAGGATCGAACACCCGAAAGGTTATTATTATCGCGGGAACAATTAGATTTACGAATACTTGAAATTACAAACGGGACAGATCCGCACGTCTTCCTTGATTAAAAATCCGACCCAGAACAAAGGAAAAAAAGTAATTAACAATACGGCGAAAACAATCCAGCCGGCAGTTGAAATCTGCCGCACAACTCGCGGGAAAAGCTGACTGTTGCAGCGCGGGCAATTAAAATTATGGCTCATTGCCTGCTGTTGAAACGGCTGAATACCCATATTTTGCTGAGGCTGAAAATTCGGTAAGGGCGGAATGCGGTTGACCGGTTTCGATTTCGACGATTTGTCTTCGGGAATCTGGTATTCGTCCGTTTTCCACGAATACGGTCGCGGCGGCGCATTTTCGTAATTGGCGGCGGGCGGATTCGGCATCGGCATCGGATTATAATTGTTGCCGTTGGAATATTGCACCATCGTAAATTTCGTTCCGCAAAAACGGCAGAAATTGCTTGCTTGCGTGTTGAGCTGACCACAGTTTTGACAATGCATAATATTTTTATCCCTCAGCTTAGTTTCTTAATTCCTAAAAAACGCTTGCCCGATTTTTTTTACGATACGATTTTATAAAAAGTTCGTTTAATCAAATTTAATCTTTTCGCCCGTGCGGATCGCCTGATAAACCGATTCGACCAATTCGACCGATTTAAAGCCGTCAAAAGCCGTCACGGGCGGTTCAGCGCCTTCCAGAATCGAATCGATAAATGCTTTATCTTCCTGCAAATAGCCCCATTTTTCAAACTTTTCGAGCATATGGCATGAATACGTTTCAAAATTTTGTGTTTTGTGGTCGAAACTTTGCGAATCAAAAAGCCGCTCCATTTCTTCGGTCAAAATTGTCCGGTGATGAGAAAAAACTTCGATCCGCTCAAACGGAAAATGCCAGCTCGCGTCTGACGACGAAGCAAAGGTGCAGTGAAAACCGTTTTTGAATTTAAAGATGATCGAAAACTCGTCGAGTTCGGGATATTCGTGCTGTGAACCGTAGGCGACGAGTTCGGAAATTTCGCCGAACTGGAAACGCATCATATCGAAAAGATGAATGGTCGTTTCATACAAAAATCCGCCCGTCACATTCACATCACCCGTCCAAACCGGATTTTTCAGCTCGCCGCGATTCATTTTGATATGCGCCGAATGCGGCGTATCGCCGGAAACCAGTTCCTTCAAACGCGCATAAACGGGCGCAAAACGGCGATTATGTCCGACCTGAAAAACTTTGTTCGAAGATTGCGCCGTTTCAAGTAATTTTTTCGCGTTTTCGAGTCCGATCGCAAAAGGCTTTTCGCAAAAAACGTGTTTTCCTTCAGCAACAGCGTGCGAAGCAATCTCGGGGTGAGTTTTGTTCGGCGCCGTGACGAGCACGGCATCGCAATGCGCCATTAACTCTTCGCGCGAAGTGCAAACTTTTCCGCCGATAGCGCGCGCCGTGCGTTCGGCTTTTTCGGGAGCGATATCATACAGGGCAGTGATCTCAGTGCGGCTGTCCTGTGAATAAATTTGTCCGTGAAGATTGCCGACATAGCCTGTTCCGACAATTCCGATTCTGACTTTTTCCATATTTTTAAAGTTCCAGATTGCAAGTTACAAGTTCCAAGTCATTAGCCAACAACTTTGAACTTGGAACTAAAATCTACCGACTTCCTCCGACGGCGGAGCTTTCCAATCCTAGAACATCAATTGTCGCCTGACGCGCTTTTTTCGCCACTTCGAACGGGTCTTGAGCCCAGTATTCGGGACGAAAAATTTCGATCGAAACCATCCGGTCGTAACCGATCTTGTCGAAATGCGCCTTGATCTCTTTAATCGGCAAAATTCCCGTTCCCGGATAAAGCCGGTGCGCGTCGGTTAATTCATCCTTCGACAAATCTTCCGCATCGTTGATATGAAAAATGAAAAGTTTTTCGGGCTTCATCGCGTCAATCGCTTCAAAGGTCGAATTTCCGGCGTAAAAATGAAACGTGTCGATGACGTTTCCGATGTTTTTACGATCGACTTTTTCGACGATCTCGTTACACAGATCGAGTGTCTGCACGGAACAATCGGATTGTCCCAAAAATTCAAAAGCCAGTGAAACATTATGTTTTTCGGCAATGTCGCCGAGCTCGTTTAAAACTTTGACCGATTCTTCGATGATTTCTTCCTTCGTCGCATTTTCCGGCAATTTTCCCGGCACGACCACCACGTACGGACAGCCGATCTCGCCGGCAATGGTAGAAAGCTCTTCGGTTTCGGATTTAATTTGAGCGTAATCTTCGGCGTTGCGGAATGTGATATGTTCGATCGAATTAATTGAATACGGTTCGATATTGTTTTCTTCCAGTAAGTTTTTTAAATCGGCGGTTGTTCTGGTCTTGCGAAACTCGCGCAATTTTGCCGCCCAGATTTCGATAAGATCAAAACCTGCCGCACTTGCCGCCTTTATGTCGGTTTCCAGATCGGCGTGCATTGTCGTTGCGCCGTTTAATGCTATTTTCATTTTCTACTCCAAAATAATCAATTTTGTAGATTGTATCACGAGACCGGAAACTGATTAAATATTCTATCTGCTAATATTAAATTCACATAACTATTAAAAATGCTAAAAGAATGTTAGTTTTCGGCGTTTTAAAGCCATATATATATGAGAGCCTCAAAATCTCATTTAATTTGTCGGTTATAGGTTAAATGAGAGTACGGAAGTCTTAATTACCTCAGGTTATTCATTTCTTCACATGCCAGTCTAATTCAATAGAGGTCGCTGCTTGTTTTTTAAGCAACGACCTCTACCCTACTTAATTCAATAAATTTATAATTCCTTAAATTTATCGCCCGACTTGAACAGCAAATCAACTTTCTTTTCGCCGAAATGCGCAACGACCAGATTTGTCTGTTCGGGAAAACTCTCAAAAAAGATCGTGTTTTGAAGTTTTACGCCTTCTAAACTTTCCTCAAAAGGAATTTCGACATAAACGTAAACGACGTCGTTTTCAAATTCCTTGCCGACCCATTTTATTTTTTGCGGGTCGCCTTTTTTATTTTGAAAAACAAAATTTTCTTCCAAATATTTAAAGATTTCGCCGTCGACTCCTGCGGTTTTTGCAATATCCACGCGCTTTTTCAAACGTCTTTCGAGCATCGGCGTTACGTCATGAATAAAAAGCTGAATCGAAATTTCGATATTTTTATCCTTCGCGTTGTAATCCATCCGCGTCAAACTTGTGTGGTAGGTATGCGCTTCCGACTGAAGCGGAAGCAAGTAAAAAGTAAAAAGTAAAAAAGCAAAAATAAATCCTCGCTTCAAATTTAATCTAACAATTTTATTTACTAAACCCATATTTTTACTTTTTACTTTCCTTTTACTATTGTCTTCGACGCTGCCCTTGTCCCTGTAGTTGTTTGTATACCTGAAAACGTGTCGGAACAAAACGGCGCGGGAAGAAATTATTGTTCAAATCCGCGTCGGCAGTTTCGAGATTCGGGTCAAGCACGATCGCTTTGGCTTCTTTTTTGGTGATAATCATTTTTGAAACGTCAAAATTGTTATACCGCCAAATTTCTGCCGGAATGCGAATTTCTTCGCTCGTGCCGTCCATATATTCGACTTTGAAGATCACGGGCATCACGAGTCCGCCGATGTTTTTCAAATCCACGACGTAGAAAAAATAATTGCTGTTCAGTAATTGTTTTTCCTTGTCGGTCAGGCTTTCCAAGAACTTTTGATAATCGGCTTTATCTTTTTCGGTCACCTCGTATTGATCGAAATCGTTGTAGAGATCGCGCAATGAAGGATATTGCTCGAGGCGTTTCGGCAAGGCTTCGTTGCGCAGCTGCGAAAGAGTTCGCGGCTGCGAGTTTGCCGCGCGCCGCTGAATTTCCTTTTCAACATCCGGGTTTTGCGTGTTGATCTGGTAAAGCCGGACGTTTTCGATTGAAATATCAACGTGATCGGTCGAGTAAAACCAGCCGCGCCAGAACCAATCGAGATCCGTCCCGCTTGCGTCTTCCATCGTGCGGAAAAAGTCCGCCGGTTCGGGACGTTTGAACTGCCAGCGCCGCGCGTATTCCTTGAACGCAAAATCGAACAGTTCCCTGCCGAGCACGGTTTCGCGCAAAATGTTCAGCGCGGTCGCGGGTTTTGCATAGGCATTGTTGCCGAACTGCAAAAGCGAATCCGATTGCGTCATGATCGGCACTTGATTTTCCGAGAGCATATATTCGGCAATATTTTGCGGTTCCCCGCGCCGTGAAGGATAATTTTTCTCCCATTCCTGCTCGGCTAAATACTGCGTGAAAGTATTCAAACCTTCGTCCATCCACGTCCAGTCGCGTTCGTCGGAATTGATGACCATCGGGAAATAATTATGCCCGACCTCGTGGATGACGACCGAAATCAAGCCGTATTTCGTCTGCGCCGAATAAGTTCCGTCAGGCAGTGGGCGCGGACCGTTGAAGCAGATCATCGGATATTCCATCCCGCCGACCGGACCATTGATGCTCTGCGCCACCGGATACGGATATTTAAATGTGTAGCGCGAATAGACGTTCAAAGTGTGAATGATCGCCTGCGTCGAATATTTTTCCCAGAGCGGATTTCCTTCATTCGGATAAAACGACTGCGCCGTCACCTTATTGCCCTCGACGTTATGTCCCTGCGCGTCCCAGATAAATTTACGCGACGAAGCAAAAGCGAAATCGCGGAC
>DATLOR010000300.1:0-3726 GCA_035536135.1 Pyrinomonadaceae bacterium
CGCCATAAAATACGAAAAGGAAAATTGCTCGTCCTTATCATTCAAACAAGCGGCAAAGCGGTAAAGCTCGGCGGCTTCTTCAAACCGCCTCTGCGACCACAAAATATCGGCAATAAAGCGAAACGTCAATCCGGCGGTCGGCAGCACGCGCAATGATTTATAAAGCCAGCGTAAAGCGCGTCCGTGCTGGTGCGCGTCGATCCCGAGCTCATAGCCGAACATCTGCCATAGCAAAGGATCGGTTTTTTTGTCCTTGGAAAATTCTTTGAGTTTTCTCAAACGCTCCGAGCGGTTGACGAATTCGCTTGAAATGCTCAGATAACTGAGCTTTAGATTTATGTCTTCGGGAAATTTTTCGAGCAGTTTTTCAGCCGCTTCGAGCAATTTCGGATTGTTGGCATCGTAGCGCGCCACCGCCCACCGCGCCGACCAGGTCAGGCGATGGTCGGGAAATTCCTTTTCCATCGCGGTCAGGGCTTCAATCGCCTTCTCGCGGTCGTGATCTTCGAGCGCACTGTCGACCGCAAATTGAAAATCGTATTGACGGCTTTCCTTGAGTTCCAGATTCTCTAAAAGCGCGGCTTTTTCACGCGGAACAAGCGCCATTCCGCGCGGACCGCTCGATTTTTGATCTTCCAGCAATTCTTCGGCTGAATATTCATCGAAACGCTGAAAAAACGGGTCGCGCACCAGAAAAGTTCTCCGCTTTTCGTCGTAACCGACAATTGCCTGCAAATGCCCGTTCCCCGGCTGAATCGTCGCGATCGTAAACGGCACGCCGCGATCGATCAGCTCGGCGGCGTTTTCCCAGTTGATCGTAAATTCGCGGGTTTCCCAGCCGTTCCGGTTTGCCCAGATCCGCTCCTTGTAAGCGGGTGTTCCCTCGTAGCACATTTCTTCGGCAAGTTCGAGATGTTCCGCTTTTTTATCCCAAAAACGGCTGATGTTGGAAAGCGTCGCGGGCGCACAGGTGAAATGATGCTGGCGCAGGAAACCGAGTTTGAGCCGCACGCGCTTTTCCGTGCCGTCCAACTTTTCCAGGCGTTCCTTGATCTTGAGATGAAACGGGGTCGAAGAAATATCGGCAAAACGAATCGCTTTCCGAATATCGCCGTTCAGATAGGCGGCATCGGATAAACTTCCGTAAATCCATTGCTCCATGCTTTCTTCGCGCATCGGCGTCAATTCGACCAATCTTTCGAGCGAAGCGTAGGCTTCCGTGTGCATTCCGAGTTCGGTTTGCAGATCGGCGAGCTGTTTGACGATAAAAGCGTTTTCCAGTCTGACTGAAGCGTCCGAGAGAATTTCCAAAGCTTCCGTGTAACGCTCGAGAAGCGTCAGGATATGCGCCGTCTGATGCGCCGAACTGCGCTGTCCGCCGTCAAGCTCGAACGCTTTGCGGCTTATTTCGAGCGATTCTTCATAACGGTCCTGAAGCTCCAGACTGTGCGACTGCGAAATCAAAACCCAGGATTCCTGCGGGGCAATTTCGAGAGCTTTTTGCAGCCAGTTATCAGCCGCTTTAAAGTCGCGCAAACGGGCAAAAATTTCGGCGTGCAGGCAATACCACCACGATTGCAATTTCGCGTCAGCCCGGAAATCGCCCGCGTATTTGCGGACAAAGATCAGTGCCGGAAGCGGACCTTTCCGGTGCAGAATATCGGTGCCGTGATAAAAAAGTGCACGCGGATGCGATTTGTTTTTACGCCAGACACCCGCCATCCATTTGCGGCTCGTTTCCAATGCACCGAGATTGAACGCCAGATTCGCCGCTAAAAGCCGCGCTTCCGTACCTTCCCAATCCGGCAGCGGAGCAATCGATTGTGCCAGTTCGTAGGCTTGGAGATGAAGACTTTTCTCGTGAAGTTTGACGACCTTCTGCAAGTCGTTTTCAGAAATCAGCATTTTTTATAAACCCTTTTTTAGAAGTGAAAATCGGTTGGAAATTTTTATGAAAAATTCACATTTGCATAATCTAGCACAAACCGGAGTTTCTTGAAAAGATTTTTTCGGAAGTTTTACGGAAAACTTCCGAGGCTTAAAATAACCGCACGGCAAAGCCGTCTGGCGGTGTGATATATTGAAATTAAATGAGTCCGCATCGAAAAATAATAATTTTGTCCGTTTTATCGATACTTTCACTTTGCCGGTTGACGCACGCCCAAACGCCGCGCGTTTTTTTGTGGGACGCCGAAAAAATGGCGGACGCGAAACGAAAAATTCTCGCCGGAGATAAAGAATATGTTCAGGCTTTGGAAAAGCTGAAACGCAACGCGCAAAAGGCTTTACAAGCCGAAAACTTTTCGGTCGTCAAAAAACAAGGGACGCCGCCGAGCGGCGACAAGCACGATTATATGAGTCAGGCGCCGTATTTTTGGAAGAATCCGAAAACGGCGGACGGTTTGCCGTATATCAGGCGCGACGGCGAGCGCAATCCCGAAATCGCGAAATATCCCGACCACGAATTTCTCGACCAGATGGCGGATTCGGTGCAGGCTCTGGCTTTGGCTTATTACTTTACGGGCGACGAAGTTTATGCGGTCAAAGCCGCACAGCAATTGCGCGTCTGGTTTCTTGATCCGGCGACAAAGATGAATCCGAATATGCAGTTTGCGCAGGCAGTTCCGGGCGAAAGTACGGGACGCGTTTTCGGCGTGCTCGAATCAAGAGGTTTAACGCGCGTCGTTGATTCGATCGGTTTGCTCGAAAAATCGAAAGCGTTCGCAAAAACCGACCGTAAAGGCATTGAGAATTGGTTCACGCAGTTTTTGGATTGGCTGACGACGAGCAAAAACGGGCGCGGCGAAGGCGAGACGAAAAACAATCACGGCACGCTTTATGATGTGCAGGTCGTTTCTTACGCGCTTTTTCTGGGCAAAAAAGATTTGGCGAAACGAGTTCTGGAAACCGCGAAACAAAAACGGATCGCGAGCCAGATCGAGGCGGACGGACGACAGCCGCTCGAACTCGAACGCACAAAATCGTGGAATTACAGCACGATGAATCTGGAAGGTTTAATGTGGCTTGCCAAGTTGGGCGAAAACGTCTCGGTTGATCTGTGGAATTACCAAACCGCCGACGGGCGCGGAATTCGCAAAGCGCTCGAATATCTTTACCCGTTCGCCGTCGGCGAGAAAAAGTGGGAATACCGGCAAATCGAAGGCTGGCAGCCGCAGCGCCTGTTTCCGCTGATGCATTTTGCCGAGAAACATTACAAGGATGAAAAATTCAAGGCGATGCTCGCGAAAACTCCGCCGGACGAAACAACTTTATATTAACCTTACGGCAGGATCGAAACGCGCGCACCCGTTGGAATCGCTTCAAAAAGTTCTTTCATTTCCTCGTCTTTGAGCGCCATACAGCCCCACGTCCAGTCTTTTTCCGTACCGCCGCCGTGGATGTAGATCTCGCCGCCGAGCTTCGTATTTTGCGGCGGCATTTTCTTCTCCGCAACGGCTTGCACGATCGCGTCGTGTTCCGCCTGCGAGATCAGATTTTCCTTTAATCCGCGCTTTGCATCATCAATCGACGGGTAACTTACACCGAGGGATAAATAAAATTTGCTTTTCTCATTCTTCGTAAAAACATAAAATTCGCCGAGCGGAGTTTTGCCGTCGCCTTCCTCAGCCTTATCGCCTTCGGGCGCAAAACCCAGAACGATGCGGTAAGTTTTTGCTAATTTTTCGCCGTCAAATACTTCCAATTTGCGCTCGCTTTTTTTGACAA
>DATLOR010000301.1:0-3571 GCA_035536135.1 Pyrinomonadaceae bacterium
TTATTCTCACATTGCACGAGATTTTTCTGTAGATTCGATTTATAATTTTCGTATGTGGAAGCCGACCGAAATTGCCATTCCTTTTTTCGCCCTGATGATCGCTATTGAAATCTATTTTTCGGTTCGATACGAGGAAAATTACGACCGCAAAGATGTCTGGACAAATATTGCGCTCGGTTTCGGCAGTTCTTTTTTCGGGATAATTTTCGGCTTGGCAACAAGTTATTTTTATCTCCTGCTTTACGATATCGCGCCTTTCAAGATGCCTTTGGACGTTTGGTGGTCGTGGGCAATTCTTTTAGTAGCAGACGATTTTCTTTATTACTGGTTTCACCGGATCAGCCACGAAGTCCGCTTTTTCTGGAATTTTCACGTCGTTCATCATTCCTCGAATCAATATAATCTGTCGGTTGCCGTGCGCCAAAGTTGGTTTTCGGGCATTGCGCACTGGATCTTTTATCTGCCCGCCGCCTTTCTCGGATTTCCGCTCTGGGCTTTTGTCACGATGCACGGGTTGAATCTGATCTACCAATTCTGGATTCACACGAAAACCATCAAAAAAATGCCCGCGTGGTTTGAGTATATTTTCAACACGCCTTCGCATCATCGCGTTCACCACGGCGTCAATGACGAGTATCTGGACAAAAATTACGGCGGAATCTTTATAGTTTTTGACCGAATGTTCGGCTCTTTTACCGAAGAAAAAGAAACAGTCCGCTACGGTATCATCAAGCCGATTCACAGCTACAACTGGCTTTGGATCAATTCGCACGGCTGGGCGGAAACCTTCGAAGCGATGAAAACAAGGAAAACGATTTTCGGTAAACTGCGCTGTCTGTTTGGCGCACCCGCGATGGATTTTGAAGAAAAAGTAAGGCTTGCGACAAATATCAACAAACAAATCTGATATATGAAAATTAAAATTTTGCTCCTTTTGCTGCTTGTTTTTGCTTTTTCGTCAATAACATTTGCCCAAAGTGTCGTTATCACCTCGAAAAAAGTTACCTACAAACGTCCGAAACCGGAAATGGATTTTAAAAAGACCTTTACGATCAATTATCCGAAAGTAAAAGCCGCGAACGCCCGATTGTCGAAAAAAATCGAAACGACGATCAGTTACGAGAAAAACCTGGCGCTTAATCTGAAAGACGAATTAGGCGAAATTCAATGGCTTGAAGAAGCCGATTATGAGGTCGGATACAATCAGAACGGCATTTTGAGCATTAATCTTTTCGTCAGCGGTTCGGGCGCGTATCCGTCGAGTTCGAGTAAAACCATCGTCGTTGATCTAAGAACGGGAAATAAGGTGCGCTACATAGACGTTTTCAAGAATTTGAACGAATTGATCACCAAAATCAGGACGATGCAAAAAGAAGAGATCAAAGAGGCAATCAAGGTTATCAAGGAAGACCCGGATTACAACGATCTGGATACGGACGAGCTTTTTCAGAACAAGGATTTCAAACTCGCCGATTTCGAGGGATTTTCGCTCGACGATCAAGGCGTCACCTTTGGATATAATTACGGATTCCGCCACGCCATACGGGCGCTTCAGCCGGACGGCACTTATTTTTTCAGTTGGGCGCAGCTAAAACCGTTTATCAAACCCGCAGGCTTGCTTGGAAGGTTTATTCGTTAATATACTTAGAGTTTATGAATGAAAGAAAAATTCGCGTTCTTGTGGCAAAACCCGGGCTTGACGGTCACGACCGCGGAGCAAAGGTTATTGCAAGAGCTCTGCGCGACGCGGGAATGGAAGTTATTTACACCGGTTTGCGCCAAACGCCTGAAATGATCGCCTCAGCCGCTTTGCAGGAAGATGTTGACGCGGTCGGAATTTCGATCCTTTCGGGCGCACATAACACGCTTTGTCCGCGGATTGTCGATCTGCTGCGCGAAAACGGGATGGACGACACGCTCGTTCTGGTCGGCGGCATCGTTCCGCAGGAAGATATTGCCGTCCTTAAGCAAAAGGGAATTTCGGAAGTTTTTCTGCCCGGAACTTCGACCGAAGACATCGTGAAATTTATCAATCAAAACGTTAGAGCCGAAAATTGATACTTTGGAACGTGATTTGCTATTTTAGGAAATAGGATTTATAAGTGTATTAAAAACTTACAAACGTAAATTTTGATACTAAAAATATTAAGCATAACAAGGAGTCAAAGTATGAAGAAAGTAATAAATTTGGTTTTTGCAGCAGCAATGATGTTTTCAGTAGTATTTATCGGCGATGCGATTTCGTCGAATGCGCCGTTTTCGGTCAATGCCCAACAGGTCACAGTTAAAAAACGCAGAAAAGGCGTTATCCGTAAAACTTATGCGGGCGGAAAATGGGTTGTCCGCAAAACGTGGAATGGAACGAAATATGTTTCGCGTAAAGTTTGGGTCGGAACGAAATGGACTGCGAAGAAAACCTGGAAAGGCGGTCGCAAAGTTGTCAGCCGCACGAAAAAGATCGTTTATTAATTTGATTTGCAATCTATAGTTTTAGTTTTTGAGGCGTTCCGCGAGGGAGCGCCTTTTTCTTTTGGCACGGGAAGTGCGAAATGCACTTAGCGGAATCTAAGATTCTAAAAACAAAAAGAATTTCAAGGAGGCTAAATAATGAAATTAAGAGTTTTATGTAATTTTCTGACGGTTTCGGCGATTGCATTGTTTTCATACAGCGCGGCAAACGCGCAGGTTGTTAAAGCGGTCAAAGATGCCGCCGACAAAACAAAGGATGTCACGGTTGACGCGGCAAAGAAAACGGCTGATGTCACAAAGAACACGACCGAAAAACTTGCCGATAAAACAAAAGACGCGACCGTCTCCGGCGCGAAAAGTGCGGGCGGATACACGGTTAAACTGGTTGATAATGTCAAAGGTCAATCGTATGAAGGCGGCAAATGGCTCGTCGTCACGACTTGGGACGGCACGAAATGGGTTTCCAAACGGACGTGGTTTGCGACGAAAAAAGCCGCGAGTGCGACGAAAGATGCGGTCGTCGGCAACGATAATAAGCAACAGCCGTAAAATAATTTACGATTTTTAATCAAAAGGCGGTCGGCAATCCGAAATCAATCGAATCTTTGACCGCCTCATTTTTTAATAATAAACGCAGGTTTCCATATTCCAATTTCAGGTTTCCCATAAAATTACGGATTTCAATTTTCTTTTGAGTTTAATCACGCTGGTATTAACTGCTAATTTCGTGCCGCACATCCCGCCGATAAATCCGCCGTTATCAAATGATCATAAATATTACGGTCAGTAGGGTTATCAATTTTGCCTGAAAGTTTTGCGAAGCTTTGCCGCCGGATGAAAATTTACGGCAGTGTCGGATCTGACATTACAAGTATCAAAACTGACATCCTTTTTCCTCAGCTGAAGCTTGCGGCGCGGGTGGATTTTTAGGTCTAACTAATTGCTCTTACAATAATTGTAAAAATTCTAACGAGCTTATTGATTGCGGAATGCTCATTGCACTGCAATCAGCGCGTCGTGACCAGAAACGACCTTAAATACTTCAAATACATAGTCAAACTTTCCCGCGTTTTAATTTAGACGAGTGGAAAATGAATACGGG
>DATLOR010000302.1:0-16978 GCA_035536135.1 Pyrinomonadaceae bacterium
AGTTTGCCCGGCTTATAAGTTAGATATTCAGCCGGACGGAAAAGTTATCTTTGAAGGAATTGATTTTACGAAAATAAAGGGAAAAGCCGAAAGCCGTTTGAGCGAAGAAAAAATGAATCAATTGAATGCTGAAATTAATAAATCCGATTTTTTCTCTTTGAAGGATTCTTACACTCAAAATTCAGGCAATTGTCCAAACGCGACAACTGACAGTGAAACTGTCACGACTTCCGTAAAACTCCGGGATAAAGAAAAAACAATTGTTCACTATCACGGCTGTGGAAATGATGAGACAAGAAAACTATCCAATTTAGAAAATAAAATTGATGAAATAGCCGAAACCGAGAAATGGATCGGAAAAACCAACGAGCGTCTTCCGAAAAAATAAAGTCATACTTCATAAATCTTTCAGATTAGAAGATAAGATTGACGAAACAGGTAAAACAAAGCGTTGGATTGGAGAAGGAGAATGAGCGCGATTCCAAAAACTAAATTAACACCTGATGAATATCTGGAATTTGAGCGAAAGTCCGAGACTAAGCACGAATATTTCAATGGCGAAATCTTTGCAATGTCAGGTGCAAAACGAAATCATAATAAGGTTGTTGGCAATTTGAGTGGTTTGATTTGGCAGCATTTGAAAGGTAAGGATGGTGAATTTTACCCGACAGATATGCGCGTTTTTGTCCCCCAAACAGGGCTTTACACTTATCCGGATTTGGTTGTCGTGTGCGGAGAACCGCAGTTTCAGGACGATGTTTTCGATACTTTGCTCAATCCGATTCTACTTATCGAAGTTCTTTCCGATTCGACCGAAGGTTACGACCGGGGTAAAAAATTTCAGCATTATCGAAGTATCGAAAGTTTGGAGGAATATGTTCTGGTCGCACAAGACGAAGCGCGAATCGAAAAATACGTCAAGCACGGTGACGGTTTTTGGCTTTTGTCGGAAGCTGTCGGTTTCGAATCGGAAATCGAATTTTCCTCAATTGAATGTAAAATCGCCCTCGCAGAAGTTTACGACAAGATAGATTTTTCGCATGAGTAATCCCCGCGAGAACTTAATCGGAATTCTGCAAAACGCGCATGCGGGCGAACTGGCGGCGGCGTATGCTTATCGCGGACACTGGAAATCCTTAAAAGAATCGGCGGAAAAAACGCAAATTAAGAAAATCGAGCAGGAAGAATGGGCGCACCGCGCGAATGTGCGAAAGTGGCTCGAACATCTGGGCGCGCAGCCGAATGCTTTGCGCGAAAAGATCTTTTGGACGATCGGGCGCAGTTTAGGCGCGAGTTGTTATGTTTCCGGCTGGTTTTTCCCGATGTATTTTGCCGGACGGCTTGAAAGCCAAAATGTGCAGGAATATGTCGAGGCTGCCGGATTTGCCGAAGAACTCGAAATGCGCGATTGCGCCGAAGAAATGCTGGAAATGGCGCGCATCGAAGGCGAACACGAAACGTTTTTCAGCCAGGCGGTCACGGGTCATCGTCTTTTGCCGCTCGCGAAAACGATCTTCAAATGGAGCTGATTCGATTTCGGATTTCGGATTTTGGATTTTGGATTTTCCGACCTAAAACATTTACAATTCCCTTTCGTGCCGAAAAAAAGAAGCAAAATTCAAAATAAATCCGAACTTCTCGCCGTCCGTTCACTGCTCGGCGCGATCGGTGCATTGCCGTTTGCGACGTCGATGCGTTTCGGCAAAGCGGTCGGCAGACTTCTCGCGAAAGCATTGCCGAAACTGCAAAAAACGGCGCGGCGAAACCTGGAAATCGCTTTTCCCGAAATGTCCGAAAGCGAACGCAGAAAAATCGCGCTCGGCACGTTTGAATCTTTGGGCAGGCATCTCGGTTTCGTTTCGCATTTCAAAAAATTCAAGCTCGAAACCGTCCGCGACCTCACGGAAGTCGTCGGCAAGGAACATTTCGACAAGGCGCACGCAACGGGACGCGGGATTTTGTTTTTCACGGGACATTTCGGCAGTTGGGAAGTTTTCAACCTGCTCCCGCCGGCGTTCGGTTACGGGATGAATATTCTCGTGCGGCGCATTGATAATCCGCTCGTCGAAGACTTTGTCGATAAAATGCGGACGCGGTTCGGTTCGGTCACACTGGACAAGACGCGCTCGGCGCGGACGATGTTCCGCGTGCTCGAACACGGACAGCTTTTAGGAATTCTGGCGGATCTGAACGTGCAGGAAAAAGAAGGCGTGTTCGTCGATTTTTTCGGCGTTCCCGCTTCGACGACCACGAGCATTGCCAAACTGGCGATCAAAACCAATGCGGTCGTGCTTCCCGCTTTTGCCGTCTGGGAAGAATCGAAAAAGAAATACGTCGTTTATCTCGAACCGCCCGTCGAATATAAGCCTGACGACAATTCGCCCGAAAACATTCGGGAATTAACCCAGAAAATTACGAACGTGGTCGAAAAATACGTCCGCCTTTATCCCGAACAATGGCTCTGGATCCACAAACGCTGGAACACGCGACCGAAAGGCGAAAAAGGATTATATTAATTTGGGATTTCGGAATTCGGAATTCGGAATTCGGATTTATTTTCTCATTATGCAATGAATCTACGATTGAAATTGACCAATTCGCATTCCCAAATCCGAAACCCCAAATCGAGTGAACCAATCGGTAAATTTCGGAATTCCCTGCTCGATTTTCGTTTTCGGGTTGTAATTTAAGAGCTCACGCGCTTTTGAAATATCGGCAAACGTGAGCGGAACGTCGCCGGGCTGCATCGGCTTTCGCTCGATGATCGCTTTTTTGCCCAGGTTTTCTTCCAAAAGACCGATCAGTTCCTTCAGCTCGATCGTCTGCGATTCGCCCAGATTAAAAATCTCGTAATTCGATTTATCGTAATCGATCGCAGCGCGCACGCCCTGGATAATATCGTCAATGTATGTGTAATCGCGCCGCGTCGTGCCGTCGCCGAACATCGGCACGGGCAAGCCTTCCCAGATCAGTTTGGAAAATTTGTGAATCGCCAGATCGGGACGCTGGCGTGCGCCGTAAACCGTAAAAAAGCGGAGGCAAACGGTTCGCAGGTCGTAAAGATGCGAAAATGTGTGACATAAAAGCTCACCCGCCGCTTTGGTCGCGGCATACGGCGAGATCGGCTGCGAGATCTTATCGTCTTCGGCAAAAGGAATCTTCGAATTGATGCCGTAAACCGAGCTCGACGAGCCGAAAACAAACTGTTTGACGCCGAATTCCCGCGCCGCATCGAGCAGGTTGACCGTGCCGCTCACGTTAACCTGCGTGTAAAGTTTCGGATTCAACAAAGACGGGCGCACGCCTGCCCAAGCTGCGAGATGGACGACCGCGTCAAATTCGTTTTCCGCAAAGATCTCGCGCAGAGTTTCCGCACAGCAAATGTCCGCTTCGTAAAGTTTGAACCGCGGATTGTTCGCATGCGGCGCAAGATTGGCGCGTTTCAAATGGGGCGAGTAAAATTCGTTGAAGTTATCTAAAGCCGAGACCTGCCAGCCGTCTTCGGCTAGTAATTTATCGACCAGATGCGAGCCGATAAACCCCGCACCGCCTGTTACCAAAATTCTTTTGTTCACGATTTATTTCTATGGACGAGTTTTAACTCGATTATTATGAAAAAGCTACACGTTTTTTATATTTTTGGCAAAAACATTAGTTCAAAAATCTCTGTCGCGCGTGGAAACGATGAAGGATTTCTTCTAAAAAACCTTCGTAAGAAAAAGTTTGCAAATCATAATTCGGCTTGATCTTATACATAATCGGAAGCGCCACGCGCCACGCCATCCAGAGCCGCTGACGTTCGTTCAAATCCCAGCGGCGGCGCAGGAAACTTTCGACGACCTCGATTTCGTCAACGGTCAAAAGATTGACGTCCGCCTGAAAATCCGTGCGTTTCTGCACGCGCCGGAACGCGCCGTCGCTGACCTGATTGGAAAAAGTTTCGGCAAAGGTCGGGGCTTCATCGGTGCGTTCACGGATCACGACCGTTCCCGAAAACATATCGCCGATGCGCTGGTCGCGGTTGCTCAGAAAGATCGAAACCAGTCCGATCGAATAGATCGGGATAAAAAATCCGGGGACGGCATCGAAAATCCGCAAAAGATTTCGCGCGACCGCTTCCCAGAGCGTGATCGGGCGACCGTCTTCGCGGATCACGCGCAGTTTCATCAGCCGTTTGCCCGGTGTTTGCCCGTTCCAGAGCCATTCAAAAAAGATAAAATAACCCGCGAAAATCAGAAACAGAATGAGGATCATCAAGGCAATCGTCCATTTCGACATCTGCGCAAGCAGCTCGTCGCGCTCGATGCTGTTCATATCGGCGACGCCCGACCAGCTGATAAACGACCAAGCGACGATCAGAATCGCCATATACTGAATAAAATGATCGATCAGAACCGCCAGAAAACGATTGCCGATCGAAGCCAGCGCAAACGCGAGCTGCACGCGCTCGGGCGTTTCGATGATCAAGGTTTCTTCGGTTTCGATGAAGGATTGATTCATTTTTTTTAGATTGGGCTTTGGGTCTTTGAAATCCAGTTTTAAGACTTTAGCAAAATCTACATCCCGGATAAATTAACAAAAACCAAAGACCAAAAACCAAAACCCAATTTCCAATATCTTACGCTAAAGGCTCCTGCTGCGACAGGCAATGCAGCGTGCCGAGTCCCCAAACCAGATCGACGGCGTGAATTCCGACAATTTTGCGCGTCGGGAAAAGTTCGGCTAAAATCCCGAGCGCCGTGCGGTCTTTCGAGTCGTTAAAGGTCGGAACCAAAACCGCTTCGTTCGCGATATAAAAATTCGCGTAAGAAGCCGGCAGACGAATTCCCGCAAAAATTAAGGGCGCGGGCATCGGAAGCCGCACGATCTCGGGTTTTGCGCCGTTTTCCAATTTAAAACCTTCGAGCCGTTCGCGGTTTTCTTCCAAGATCCGGTGATTTGCGTCCGCAGAGTTTTTTTCTTCCGCGAGAACGATCGTATTTTTGTTAACAAAACGACAGAAATCGTCAACGTGCCCGTGCGTGTCGTCGCCGACGATGCCTTTGTTAAGCCATAAAACATTCGACGCGCCTAAGTTTTCGTGCAAGACCTGTTCGATATCTTGCCGGGAAAGCTGCGGATTGCGCGTTTGCACTTCGTAATCAAGCAGACATTCTTCGGTCGAAAGCAGCGTTCCCGCGCCGTTCACGTCGATCGCGCCGCCTTCCAACACAACTTCCTCACCTTTATGTTCAACGCAGAAAATCTTGCGTTTCGCTTGTTTTGCAAACTTGACGGCGACCTGATTATCCAGCTGCCAATCGGCGTATTTCGCCCAGGCGTTGAACTTGAATTTGATGACGGCGGTTTCTTTACTCGCTTCGTTTTTGACAAACATCGGACCCGAATCGCGCATCCAGCCTCGATTGTGCGGGATTCGGTAAAACTCGATCTTTTCAAGATCCGCCCCGACTTTTGCTAAAACACTCCGCGCTTTCGCCTCGTGTTTTTCGTCCTGCACGAGAATCGCGACTCGCTCGCCCGCTTCGATGAGCTTGCGCGTAATTTCGCCGTAAACCCAATGAATCGCCGCGATCTTGCCCGGAAAATCATTTTTGTTATGACACCAGCCGATCCACGTCGCGCGGTGCGCGTCCCATTCGGCAGGCATTTTAAAACCCGCTTCGAGCGGAGTTTGTTTCGACATAAGTTCAATCAATGGAAAACGGAAAATGGAAAGTGGAAAGTGGAAAATAAAAAGTTTTCAATTTTCCACTTTCCATTTTCCGTTTTCCATTTAGTCTATAAATCTCTTTTGCAGATCGCCGTAGTTTTCGATTCTCCGGTCGCGTAAGAACTGCCAGTTGCGGCGGACATCTTCCATCCGCGCGCGGTCGATCTCGCAGATCAGAACTTCTTCTTTATCATCGCTTGCCTGCGCGATGACGACGCCGAACGGGTCGGCGACAAAGCTGTGTCCCCAGAACTGGATTCCGTCCGTGCCTTCGTTAAAGACTTCGTGCCCGACGCGGTTGACCGCCGCGACGAAAAGACCGTTGGCAATCGCGTGCGAACGCTGAATCGTCTGCCACGCGTCCTGCTGCGACGCGCCGACCTCTTCTTTTTCGTACGGGTGCCAGCCGATCGCCGTCGGGTAAAAAAGAATCTCCGCGCCGCGCAGGGCGGTCAGACGCGCGCCTTCGGGAAACCATTGATCCCAGCAGATCAGCGTCCCGATTTTCGCGTGCGGCGTTTCGAAAGCCTTAAATCCGAGATCGCCCGGCGTAAAATAAAACTTTTCGTAATACGAAGGATCATCGGGAATATGCATCTTGCGGTAAACGCCGCCGATCTCGCCCGCTTCGTCCAAAACCGCTAAAGAGTTGTGATGCATCCCGACGCCGCGCCGCTCGAAGATCGGCGCGATCACCGTGACCTTTAATTCTTTCGAGATTCGTCCCAAATGTTCGGTCGAAGGACCTTTCAGCGGTTCCGCGAGATTAAAAAGGTCTGTGTCTTCGCGCTGGCAAAAATACTGCGAGCGAAACATTTCCGGCAAACAGATGATTTTTGCGCCCTGCGCGGCGGCTTCGCGGACAAATTCGCCCGCGCGCTTCAAATTATCTTCAACATCCGCAGACATCGCCATCTGCACCAACCCGATTGTGTATTTATCGCTTGACATAATATTTTTAGGATACGCAATTCTATTGACATTGCCAAAATTAAAAAATTTGAACGGGACGCGGATAAACGCGGATTCGGCAGATTTTCGCGGATTTATTTAAGATATTTTAAAGATCCGCGCAAATCCGTTTTATCCGTGTTCATCCGCGTCCCATTTTCAAACATTAATCGGCTTTTATCTTCAAAAATTTGCGCTTGCCGACCTGCAGTAAAATTTCGTCTTTCAATTCAATCTCGGCGTTCGTATTTGAAACTTTTTCGCCGTTCAGTTTCACGCCGCCTTGTTCGATCAAACGCCGTGCTTCTTTTTTCGACGGCGCGAGATTTGTTTGGACAAGCAAATCCGCGAGATTGTAATTCCCTGCCGAAACCAGCGTTTCTTCGATCTCGTCGGGAACTTCCTTTTTGACGAAACGCGCGACAAAATCTTCTTCCGCCTTTTCAGCCGCATCTGCGGAATGAAAATCTTTGATGATGAGCTTTGCCAGATTGACCTTTAAGTTGCGCGGATTTTCGTCAGACCCTTTCATCGCTTCGATTTCCGCAGGCGTTCGATCGGTCAAAAGGTCATAGTATTTCCACATCAGATCGTCGGTAATCGACATCACTTTGCCGAACATCTCATTCGGAGCCTCGTCAATTCCGATGTAATTATTCAGGGATTTCGACATTTTGTTGACGCCGTCCAAACCTTCGAGCAGCGGCGTCGTCAAAATCACCTGCGGTTCCTGTGCGTATTCGCGCTGCAAGTTTCGTCCGACCATCAGATTAAATTTCTGGTCGGTTCCGCCGAGTTCGACGTCCGAGTGAAGCGCGACCGAATCGTAGCCCTGCGTCAGCGGGTAAAGCAGTTCGTGCAGGGAGATCGGGCGTTCTTCGCGCAGGCGTTTTTCAAAATCGTCGCGTTCGAGGATTTGTTTGACGGTCACGCGCGAGCAAAGTTTGACAAAATCAGCCGCCGAATATTTATCCATCCATTCGGAATTAAAACGAATCTCGGTTTTTTCCGGGTCGAGAAGTTTGAAAATCTGCGTTTTGTAAGTTTCAGCGTTAACGAGAATTTCTTCGCGCGAGAGCGGCGGACGCGTCGTGTTTTTGCCCGACGGGTCGCCGATCATACCCGTAAAATCGCCGATCAGAAAAATCGCCGTGTGTCCCAGATCCTGAAAGGCGCGCAATTTGCGGATGACGACCGTGTGCCCGATGTGAATGTCGGGCGCGGTCGGGTCGGCACCGAGCTTGACGCGCAGAGGTTTGCCGGTTTTCGCGCTTCGTTCGAGTTTTTTGCGCAGATCTTCTTCGCGGATCAGGTCAACCGCGCCTTTTTTGATAAATTCGATTTGTTCGTCAATGGTCATAAATTGTTAATCATTAATTGCGTATTCTAAATACGGCTTGGAAATTTCAATCAGTTTGTCATCCGGAGATTCGCTCAGTTTATCTTTTTCATTTCCAACAGGCTCAAATTTTACGTCAACTTTGATAAAACTGCATTTGTTATAAACATAATGATTTTGAGTTCTCGATGAAATGCCGCCTTCTTCGCCAAAAATCTTGAGCACCTCCCTACGCGTCATCCCGACTTTGATTTCGCTGATATTTTTCAAACTTTCCTCAAGAAAGCGACAATTGCTCTTTTGGCTTTGGCTTGTCTGACTTTGAAAGCCGGTTATCAAAATTACGGCTAAAACAATTGAAAATATTATATAAATTCTTTGCATATTTCTCCTTTTACAACAAGTTTTGCTATTTTTAGAGTGAAACAAATTTATCATAATGACAATCGAAAATAATCTTTTAAACACGAAACTGGCGTTCATCGGCTGCGGCGTGATGGCGGAATCGATCATCGCCGGACTTTTGCGGAAAAAACTCGTCGGAGCGGCGCAAATTGCCGCCAGCCATCCGCGCTTGAATAGGCGCAAGGAACTCAGCGAAAAATACGGGATCGGCGTTTTTGCAGAAAATCGCGAAGCCGTTGAAAATGTTCGCGAAAACGAAAATTCGATCGTCATTTTGTGCGTCAAACCGCAAAGGATCAAAGGCGTTTTGGAAGAATTGAAAGGCGTCGTCGCGCCGGATCAGATCGTCGCATCGATCATCGCGGGGGCGCGCATCGAGGTGATTTCCGAAATGCTCGACAATCAAAAAATCGTCCGTGCAATGCCGAACACGCCTTCGCAGATCGGCGCAGGGATAACCGCCTGGACTTGCACGGAAAGTGTTTCGGATGAAGAAAAAGCGCAGATCAAAGCGTTGCTCACCGCACTCGGCAAAGAACTTTTTGTGGAAACCGAAAATATGATCGATATGGCAACCTCGCTTTCGGCGACGGGTCCGACCTATATTTTTCTCGTCATGGAAGCCTTAACGGACGCGGGCGTCCACTTGGGGTTTTCGCGCGAAATGGCAAAAGAACTCGTGCAGGAAACAATGCTCGGCTCCGTTCTTTTCGCAATGGAATCGCATAAACATCCGGCGGAACTTCGGAATATGGTGACATCGCCCGGCGGAACTTCGGCGGACGCGATCTACCAAATGGAAAAAGGCGGACTGCGGACGGTTTTATCAAAAGCCGTTTACGCCGCATATCAACGCGCCGTCGCGCTTGGCGAAAAGAAATAACGTTCGGGTGTTGAATTATTCGATATTTTACTTATATTTTGGCTTTATTAATTATGGCTTTTGACATAACTGCACATTTAGCAGCGGTATAAAAGGAATTAAGAGATGAATTAATGTCATCGTAATCTACTGCCAAAAGTTCTATGTAAACACCCGAATCAGGATCAATTTCTGATTCAATTAAACCATCAATCACACCGCGTTCGACAGCTTTTATACAAGCTTTTTTATAATTGTCAAAATCTCCCCAATCGGCGGCACTTTTAAATTTATAGTTATCGGCAGATGCTAAACTTAAGGTAACTCCTGCGGCATTAGACCTTGGTCCAACTACTTCAGAATATTTAAAGCTGATTTGTATTAGCCCGTGAAATTTCTCCATATCTCAAGTCAAATTTTACAACTTCCGGTACATTATCAAAGCATTCGTCAAACCGTGTTCCTTGTGCTGAAAGGCTTCGGGAATTTCGCCGATGATCTCAAATCCGATGTCCTGCCACAACCGAACGGCGATTTCGTTGGATTTGACGACGAAATTAAACTGCATTGCTCGAAAACCCAGGCGGCGCGCTTCTTCCAGAGAAAATTCCGCCATTCTCCGTCCGACGCGTTTGCCCTTCGCTTCCGAAGCAACCATATAACCCGCGTTGGCAATGTGCGAACCTAACCCTGGCTGATTGGCTTTGAGAAAAAATGTCCCGACGATTTTGCCGTTCAAGCCGTCCGATTCGTCGTTTAACCCGCCCGCTAACGCAGGCGGTTCCGACCAGACCGCAACATACGTCCATTTTCCCGCGCCGAACCAAAAGGCGAGCATTTCTTCCTCGCCGGAATCGGGCGCGAAAGGGTATGTGTCGCCGCCGGAAATAACGGATTTAATGATCTTCCAAATCTCGGGTTTATCTGCTTCGGTCGCTTTTCTAATTTCTAACATTTCAACTTTTACCAAGCCTTCGGGCTACTGCTCTGTGTTCTGACTTTTCTGCAAATTAAATTTCCAGATCATACGGTTTTGCGCGTCGTCGAAAATGTATTTTCCCTCCGTCACGCGCCAAAACCCGAGAAACTGCCACGCGCCGACTTTTAGTTTGTTAAAAAGCGGCACGGCGTGTTTCGATTCTATTGCATTAAACAATGCGCGGTTGAAAGAATCAAGTTTCTGGTCGCCGCGACGCCCCGCGCCGGTGTAAAAAATCGTTTCCTTCGAATCACCGTGAAAATCGGGATAACACGCGTTTATTTTCCCGAAATCCGTGAGCAAAGAGATTAACTTTCCTTTTCGCTGATAGATACCGTTGCGGATTTTATGGATCTCCGAAACTTCGTCCCACGAAAAAATTTTACCGATATCGCTTATAGTAAAAAAACTTTCGCTTATAGTGCTATTTTGTCTGTTTATGCTTGACACAAGTTTTTTTGATAATTAAACTTTTCCTACTTTTCTTTTTATCTAATTGAAATACTATCAAAGGTCTTCCTGGTATTTCAGAAAAAAGTAACCCCTTTAATGTTCTCTTGAAAAACTTATTAAGTTTTTGGCTCTGGTTTGTAATTTTATTCATACTGGCTTGATATTTTATCGGCAAATACAAATTTAAATTTAAGTCCCAAGGAGATTAAAGAGCGTGAAAAAATTTTTAAGTATTTTGGCAGTTTTCGGAATCGCAGTCTTTGCGTTTGGTTTGATTATCAAAAAAACCGACGCCAGCCGTCCTGTTTTTAATGCAGGAACCCAAGACGAGCTCGAAAACGCCAAGCAAATTAGTTTGGACATTCTGCGCGGACGTGCCGCCCAGCGTGCGATCGGGAATGTTGACGAATTTCAGGTGCAGAAAGTCGAGATCGACGACCTGAAAATGGCGCATACGCGCGTTCGTCAGTCATTCGGCGGCGTTCCCGTGTGGGAAGGCGAAGCCATCGTTCACCTGAAACAGGACGGCTCACTTTCAACCGTCACCGACGATCTGAAAGAATCGGTTGCCGTCAACACTCAACCAAATTTATCCGATAAAGAAGCCATTAATCTGGTTCTCGATTCATATCGCGGCAGAGCGAAATTGACCGAAGACCCGACGGCGGATTTATGGATCTACCGCGGCGAAGACCGCGATCATCTCGTTTACCGCGTAACGACACCGCGTGTTGACGGTTCGCGCGAAACGTCGGTTCCCGTGACATTTATTGACGCGCAAACCGGCGAAAAGGTTTTCGGCTACGACAATCTGCAAACCGGCACGGGTTCGTCGCTTTACAGCGGCACGGTTTCGATCAACACCAGTTCGGTCGGCTCGACCTTTTATATGGAAGATTTAACCCGCAAACAGGGCACTTTCAATATGAACAGCACGGGCAACGAATCAACCGGAACGGGCGGCACGCAGTCGCGTTATACCGACACGGACGATGTTTGGAACACGACGATTCAACGCGCCGGTGTTGACGCGCATTACGGCGCGGCAAAAACTTTCGATTATTACCTGAACGTTCACGGACGCAACGGCATTGACGGCTCGGGCGGTCCCGGAACGACAACTTCGGCGGCAACCGGCGTCGGTTTGATCGTTTCGCGTGTTCACTTCGGCAGCAGCGGTCGCTACAACAACGCATTCTGGTACAACAATCAGATGAGTTACGGCGACGGCGACGGCACGACGTTTTCGCCTTTGACGACGATTGACATCTGCGGTCACGAAATGACGCACGGCGTCACGGAACGCACCGCAAATTTGACGTATTCCGGCGAATCAGGCGCACTGAACGAATCAATGTCCGACGTGATGGGCGCAATGGTCGAGCTCTATTCAGACGGCGGCACGGTCACGGCTGATACTTGGAAAATCGGTGAAGACGCCTACACGCCGGGAACTTCGGGCGACGCGCTTCGCCGGATGGATAATCCGAATTCGGTCGGCGACCCCGATCACTACAGCCTGCGTCTTTATCAAGGCGCCTGCACACCGTCGAGTTCAAACGACAACTGCGGCGTTCACACAAATTCGAGCATTACAAATCATGCTTATTACCTGATTGCGAACGGCGGCACAAATCGCGTCAGCGGCATCAGCGTGAGTGGAATCGGCACGACCGACGCCGCCAGAATCTGGTATCGCGCGCTGACTTCGTATATGACTTCGAGCACGAATTTTTCGGGCGCCCGCACGGCGACCCTGAATGCCGCGACGGCGATCTTCGGTTCGACCAGCACGCAGTATAATTCGGTCGCGCAAGGTTGGTGCGCGGTCGGCGTCGGAACTTGTCCGGGCGGCGGAACACCGACTCCGACTCCGACACCGACACCGGGCGGCAATCTGCTCGTTAACGGCGGATTTGAAGGCAGTGCAAGCCCTTGGGTCGGTTCGGGAACGGGTTATTTCTACGTTAATCCGGGCAACTATCCGCACGGCGGAACGGGCTACATCTATTTCGGTGTCAACAACAGCGTTTCGGGACAATCCTATCAACAGGTTTCGATTCCTTCGACGGCAACCGGAACATTAAGCTTCTGGCTCAATGTGACTTCGAGTGAAACGACAACGACGACGCAATACGATAAATTGTTTGTCGAAGTCCGCAACACCTCGGGCACTCTGCTCGCAACACTGGCGACATACAGCAATTTGAACAAAGGCACTGCCGGAGTTTACTCGCAAAAATCGTTCAATGTGGCGGCGTATAAAGGTCAGACCGTTCGTATTCAATTCCGCTCAACGACGGACAGTTCGGTCACAACGACCTTCCGCGTTGACGATGCGTCATTGCAATAAACTGTCGGATTTTGGAATGCAAAAAGGGAACGATTTTGGTCGTTCCCTTTTTTTTATATTTCTGACGATTTTTTTAAGGCACGAAAGCATTCGGAATCGGAGTGTCGCCGGTTGCGCCGAAAGTTACGATCGCCGATCCGGCAGTTGTCCGGTTGATAAACCAGGTATTCGACGCCGGACGGAAAACCGCCGTGTCGAATTTGCCGTCACCGTCGTAATCGCCCGGGCTCGGAACATCGCCGATCGTCCCGAACGGGACTGAATAAAACGACGAATTTTCGCTTCGCAGAATAAACCAGTAACCGGTCGAGGGACGGAAAATCGCGACGTCCGCTTTGCCGTCGCCGGTGTAATCGCCCTGCACGGGTTTATCCGTCGAGGCGCCGAACTGAAAAGCGGTCGTGCCGCCGCCGCTCCGGTTAATCCACCATTCACCGACCGCCGGACGAAAGATCGCGATGTCGGATTTGCCGTCGCCGTCGTAATCCGCCGTCACGGGCACGTCGCCCGTTTGACCGAATTGACCGATCGCCGTGCCGCCGCCCGATTGCAGAATGAACCATGTTGCCGAGGCGGGACGAAAAACCGCCGCATCCGTTTTGCCGTCGCCGTCGTAATCGGCAGGCACGGGAATATCGCCCGCCGTGCCGAACGGAAAACTAAAAAATGAACTGTCTTCCGAGCGCAGAATAAACCAGTAGCCGTTTGAAGGACGGAAAAAAGCGATGTCGGTTTTGCCGTCGCCCGTGAAATCGCCCGAAGCGACTTTGTCGGAACTTACACCGAATCTGGCGGCGGTCGTCTGACTCGTCGAACTGCCGTTGATCCACCACTCGCCGACTGACGGGCGAAAAATTCCGATGTCGGTTTTGCCGTCGCCGTCAAAATCCAGTCGCCCGAAATTACGCGCCGTCAGACAAATGCCGTTCGCCGAAACGAAATTATTTATTTCCGAACGTGAGGCACTACAGAACGAAAGTTGTGATTCGGAACTTAATTGCGCCTGCATCAAAGAGTTGCCGCAGTTTGCCATCGAGTCGGAATGATTCGCGCCGAGATTATGCCCGATCTCGTGCGACGTCACCAAAAAATTCGCTGCTTCCCAACCCCAGCTCGGATCGACTCTTCCGCTCAGACCATAGGCAAACGACGGATTGTTGCAAATCACGCCCAGAAATGCGAAGCCTTGCGCCCGCACATTCGGCTTGTATGTAAAAAGATGCGCCGTATCGCGCGGATACTGCGCCGCCGGATAATTCGTGTTCCAATAGGCTTGAAATGACCGCAGAAGCGCATCTGCATTAGCTCCGTTATACGAATCTGCCGTCGACCAGGTATGCTGGAAAACAACGCTCACCGTCAGATTAAGTTCGTTTTCGTACACGCCCTCGACCATATTCAAAATGCTCAAAATCTTGTCGTTTGCCGCGCTTGCGCTGTTGCTCGTCGTCTGGACAAAATCAAAATCGGCTTCGGTCGCGATCTCGACCGCTTTGAGTCCGTTCAAACTCTGCACGCCGTCCGTCAAAACCATTTTTTTGCCGTCTTCCAATTTTTCGGCAAGGTCTTGCGGGCAGCTGAAAGTCGTGTCTCTTAAAACGTCTTCCGCCTTGTAAACGATAAATTCATCCGCCGCCGCAAGCTCGGAATATCTCCCGGCAGGTTCGATAAAATATCTTTCCGCGCCGTCCAGAAAATAGCCTTCAACGCCCGAATCATCAATCGTCAGACGAACTTCGGATTTCGCTTCCCCGCCGATTTTTCCTTTGTAGGTCGTGACCGGCGTTCTTTCAAGACGCCGCACACCGACCATGCTCGTGTCTTCCGCAAAATAACGCGCCGCCCGCAAATCGCGCGGCGTGAGCGATAATTCAAAGGTTTTGCTGGCGGTCGCAATCGAAATAGTGCGGCTTGCCTGCGCTTGCCGCATCGCGTCGCGTGTATCCAAACGCACCACGCTGACATTTCGAAATGAGTTTCCCAGATCGTTTTTTAACGCGCCGCTCTGCGCCGAAACTGCAAGAAATGAAGCTGAAATAAACAGAATGACAAATAAAAAACTTTTCGTCATTGAATCCTCCGAAGCAAAAGTTATATGGTTTTAGGGTATAGAGATTACGGGGAAAATCTCGCTGACATAGTTAATAAAGTTTTAACTATGTTTAATTTCCACGAAATTAAGACAATTTGATGTCAGAATTCGTGAAAAGTTGCACAAAAATGTTAGGGGTTATCATCGGGGGAATCTGGAAGCGCATACCGAGTTGGTTTCGGCTCAGGATCATCCGCGTCACGCAGAAAAAATTTACGGCTTCCGTCGCTGTCATCATAACAAACCGCGGAGGAAAAGTCTTGCTCCTCGAACATATTTTGCGTCCCGCGTCGGGTTGGGGAATTCCGGGCGGTTTTCTCGATCAAGGCGAACAACCCGAAATTGCCGTCCGCCGGGAATTGCGTGAAGAAACCGGCATCGAGCTCGAAAATCTGAAAATGGTTCGTGTCCGCACGCTCAACCGCCATATCGAAATGCTTTTCCGCGCCGAATCAAACGACGCCGCGCGGGTTTTGAGCCGCGAGATCAAAAGTTTGGACTGGTTTGACGTTGATCAAATGCCCGCCGAAATGAACAGCGCGCAAAAATCAACGGTCGAAAAAGTTTTGCGCGGTGAAATTTGATAAAAACATTTTCGCCGTTTAAAATCTATAGAGACTAATACGATTTATATCAGGAGAAAGAAAATGGTTGATTTAATTCCATCGGCAGAGTCGGTGATGGGAATTTTGCAGGACACCGGCGCATACCGCAAGGGGCATTTCGTTTATCCGAACGGCAAACACGCATCGCATTATTTTCAGATGCCGCTCGCGTTTCGCTATTACGACAACGCACGGGTTTTATCGGTCGGTTTGAGCCGGATGTTTCGGATGGAGAAATCTATTTCGAGCCGTTTGCCGAAAGTTTCGATCATCAGCCCGAGTCCCGGCGGTATTATGGTCGCTTTCGGGGTTCGCGAAGCATTGAGCGCCGAGCAGATCTACTGGGCGGAAATGGAAGACGGCAAACGTCAGTTTCGCCAATACATCGGCGCCGGCGACGTGCATCCGGCAATTATCGTCGACGACATCTTACGTTCGGGACGCGCGATCAGCGAAACGATCGAGCTCGTCAAAGAATTGGGTTCGGAAGTGATCGGCATCGGCACGATCGTCAAATTTGAAGACGCGCCGACCGAATTTGAAGGAATTCCCGTCAAGAGTTTGACATCGTTTGACGTAAATTTTTACGAAACCGAAGAAGAATGGAGCGTTTCGCGCAACGCTTCGGAATCCGAAGAACAAAAAGTTCGATTCTAAAGTGAAAAGGTGAAAAAGTTGGATTGAATAAAAACAACAAAACTTTTTCACTTTTCTACTTTTTCACCTTTTCACTTTTTTATTTTTCCGCTTTATTGAGTTTTTCAAAAAGACTCCGGCGTTCTGCCAGAAGCCTTAAAAATTTCTCGCGTTTGAGAAAAAACGCCGAGATTGCATTGAGCCAACCGCTCAGATCGCCGATCTCTTCGAGCGATTTCAAAGCGATATAACCGCAGAGAAAAGAAAACGGAATCGAAACGAGCGCGACCAACCAACCGAAATAAAAGTACAAAATTACTGCGAAAATCAGCCACGTCAGCGGCATCAAAACTAACGCCGTGAGAAATTTCATCGTCGAAGCCATATCGAAAAAGCCTTTTTTTATTTGCAGATAAGCCAAAAATTTACCGATTTGATATGCCGGAAAGTGCAGGATCGCGCCGAAAACAGCAAGCGGCGAGAGAATCAGCAAATGCCACGAGCGAATCAAAGCGTGTTTCAAAACAAATTTTTTGGAATAATCGGCAAGCGTCAGAAATTCCGATTCGATGCCGAGATGATCGAGATTT
>DATLOR010000303.1:0-12635 GCA_035536135.1 Pyrinomonadaceae bacterium
ACGTCCGAATCGATAATTTGTGAAATGCTGTGCGAAATAACGACCACCGTGCGGTTTTCCTTGATCGCGTCGAGACTGTTTTTGATCTGCTCGGTCGCCACCGCGTCGAGGCTTGCCGTCGGTTCGTCCAAGAAAATTACCGGCGGATCTTTCAGAAATAAACGTGCGATCGCGATCCGCTGCTGCTGTCCGCCGGAAAGCTGCTGCGCTTCGGAATCGTATTTGTGCGGAAGCCCCTCGATCTGGTCGTGCAAGTAAGCCTTTCGCGCCGCTTCCTTGATTTCCGCGAGACTTGCATTCATATCGCCGTAGCGAATATTTTCTTCGATCGAGCCGCGAAAAATATGATTTTTCTGCAAAACAAGTCCGATTTTTTTTCTCAGAATCTGTGTGTCGTAATCGAGCAGATTCGCGCCGTCGAGATAAATTTCGCCGTCGGTCGGCGCGTAGAACTTGCACAGAAGATTGATCAGAGTTGATTTTCCCGCGCCCGAAAGTCCGACAAACGCGACGGTTTTTCCCGCCGGAATTTTCATATTAACGTCGAAAAGCGCCTGTGTGCCGTTCGGATAAGTGAAATTTACGTTTTTCAGTTCAAACTCGCCTTTGAGATTTTCGCCGCGCAATTTTCCGCTTTCTTCGACGGCAAAGTCGGCGTCCAAAACTTCAAAAAAACCTTCGGCATACGTCATCGCTTCGTTGATTTCGTCGTAGATCCGATGAAGCTGGCGAATCGGCGCGGAAACATTATTGAAAAGCAAAATATGGAACATGATCGCGCCGATCGTCATTTGCTGATCGAGTACAAGATAAGCCGTCAGGATAATGATCAATGTGACGCCGACCTGTTCGGCAAAGGTTTTGAGCGCGTCGAAAACGTAATTCGTCTTGCGCTGTTTCATCTGCGCGTCGATCAGATCCTGCTGCAATTGCGCTTGTTTTTCGCGCTCGTAATCCTCACGGACAAAGGATTTAATGACGATGATCGATTCGATGATGTTAAAAAGCCCGTTGGTTTTGGTTTCGCGCAGAGCCCGCAGACCGCGCCGCACGCCTTTGAGCAGAGAGGCTTGATACCAGCTCAGCACAAAGTAGATCGGCGTGACGATCGAGGCGACGAGACCGACATAGAAATTCGCCGAATACATTACGACGAGTGCCAGACCGGCGTTCGCAAAAAGCGGCAGCAGATCAATAAAAATTCTCTGTACAAAGCGCGTCAAACTGTCCGCGCCGCGGTCGATCCGCGTTTGCAGTTTGCCGGTCGCGTTTTCGTCGTCCGCAAAATAAGCGTATTTGTAAGTCAGGATCTTTTCGACCGCGTATTGCGATAATTCGCTCGAAAGATTGATGCGGATCCGTTCGCCGAGCATACTCTGCCCGTATTTGACGGCAATATTGACGAGTTCCTTTCCGAACAAAATTGCAGTGATCAAAAGCAAGAGCGAATAACTTTCCTGCGCGTGCCTGCCTTCGCTGAGCAGCTGCTGAATTTTATCGACCGTATAGCGCAAAACAAGCGGGTTGACCTGCGCCGCGACCGCGCCGATCAAAGTCAGAAAAAGCGAGATAATGACGAGACTTTTGTAAGGTTTGACGAACGGAACGAGCTTTAAAATAATCTGCCAGAAATTCATAAAAAATGGAAAGTAGAAAACGGAAAGTGGAAAATTCATCTTTGAAGAAACTATTTTCCTACTTTTCTTTTTTTGCCTTAATTTTATTATCCATTATCCATTTTCCGTTTTCCATTCTCTAGCGCCTGTATTTTTTCGGCGGAAAACAGTAAATTATTACATTTGCAGTATTGAAGAAAATGAACTCTGTGCAGACCAAACAAATTAATTTAGAAAAAGCCGAACCCGCGCCCGAGCTTTCGCTGTTTCTGCCCGTCCTCGACGAAGAGGAAAACCTGCGCCCGATGCACGCGAAAATTCAGGAAGCCTTGAACTCGCTCGGGAAAACGGCGGAAGTGATTTACGTTGACGACGGCTCGACGGATAAATCCCTGCAAATCTTACGCGAGATCGCAGCGGAAGATTCGCGGGTCCGCGTCATTTCCTTGCGCCGGAATTACGGGCAAACCGCCGCAATGAGCGCGGGAATCGACGCGGCGAAAGGCGAGATTTTGATCCCGATGGACGCCGATTTGCAAAACGACCCGAAAGACATTGCGCGGCTCTTGGAAAAATTGAATGAAGGCTACGACGTTGTTTCCGGTTGGCGCAAAAATCGTCAGGACAAACTGATTTCGCGCAAACTGCCGTCAAAGATCGCCAACAAGATAATTTCGTGGATCGGCGGCGTTCATCTGCACGATTACGGATGCAGTTTGAAGGCATACCGGCGCGAAGTCATTCAGGACGTGCGGCTCTACGGCGAAATGCACCGCTTTATACCGATTTATGCTTCCTGGGCAGGCGCGAGGGTCACCGAGATTCCCGTTGACCACCACGCGCGCACGATGGGCAAATCGAAATACGGAATTTCCCGAACGATCAAGGTCGTTTTCGATTTGATGACGATCAAATTTATGGCTTCGTATCAAACGAAACCGATTTACGTCTTCGGCACGTTCGGAATGATCTCATTTTTCCTCTCGATCTTCGCCGGACTCTGGGCGTTCGTTCTGAAATTTGTTTACGGTGTTTCGTTTATCTTAACGCCTCTGCCCGTGATTGCAATTGTGCTTTTCGCTATCTCGATGCAGTTTTTCCTGATGGGACTGCTCGCCGAAATGCTCGTCAGAACCTACCACGAATCGCAGGACAAAACGATCTACGCCGTGCGCGAGAAGATTGGATTCAAGTCAGTACCACCTGCGTAAGCGGGTGGTTTATAAGCTATGTGGAATGACCGCGACACACCAATCGCTTATCTGATTACATTTCGATGCTATGGAATGTGGCTTCACGGCGACGAACGCGGTTCAATAAACAGATTCAACAACAAATATCAAATGCCTTATCTCGAAGCTAATCAGATTTGGGAAAATCAAAATAAAGCGAAATTGAAATCCGAAGCGATTTCTCTCAATTCACTCCAACGTAAAATAGTTGAGGCGACAATTCGAGAAGTTTGTGAATTTAAGGATTGGGCTTTACACGCTCTCAATGTCAGAACAAATCATATTCACACTGTAGTTTCGACGGGAAATCATTCGGCAGATTCGGCATTGAACGCGTTTAAATCTTACTCGACAAGAAAACTTAAAGAAAACAATTGCTGGAATTTCTCGCACAGTCCGTGGTCGGATAAAGGAAGCAAACGCTTTTTGTGGAATGAGAAAAGTCTCGAAACAGCGATAGAATATGTTGTAAGCGGTCAGGGCGGAGACTTGCCGGATTTTGATTGAAGCGTTCTGCCACCCGCTCACGCAGGTGGTACTGACAAGTGTGCCGACAATTTTTATGTGCGGAATAGCAGGTTGGATAAATTTAGAAAATAATCGCGTCGCTAATCACAGCGAAGCCGTCTTGCACGCGATGTGCGAGCGGATGAAGCATCGCGGACCGGATTCGGAAGGTTTGTGGCTTGACGAACGGGTCGCGCTCGGGATGCGGCGGCTTTCGATCATTGACCTCGCGACGGGTGAACAGCCGGTTTATTCGGAAGATAAACAGATCGTCGTCGTGATGAACGGCGAGCTTTATAATTTCCGCGAAGTGCGCGCAAGTTTGGAAAAACTCGGGCATAAATTTGAAACGCAGACCGACACGGAAATTCTGCCGCATCTTTACGAAGAATACGGCGAAGCGATGCTCGAACATATCAACGGAATGTTCGCGTTTGCGCTGTGGGATAAACGCAAGGAAAAACTGCTGATCGCGCGTGACCGATTTGGCGAAAAACCGCTCTATTACGGCGTGTTTGACGGTAAATTGATCTTTGCATCCGAGCCGAAAGTTTTGCTTGCCAACGCGTCCGTCAAAGCCGAAATAAACACGAACGCGCTGCGGCAATTTCTTTCGTTCGATTACGTTCCCGCGCCGCATTCGATTTACAAAGGAATCTCAAAACTTCCCGCCGCACATTTTTTAACCGTCGAAAAGGGCGAGACCAAAACGCGCCGATACTGGAATCTGAGTTGGAACAAAAACGGCAATACGCCTTCGATCGAAAAAGCCGCCGAAGAGCTGCGCGAACTGCTTGCCGATTCGGTTCGGATGCGGCTTGTGGCGGACGTTCCGCTCGGTATTTTGCTTTCGGGCGGCGTCGATTCTTCCTCGGTCGCGGCATTTGCGACACAGTTTTCGACCGAAAAAGTTAAGACTTTCTCGATCGGTTTTGAAGAAGATTCGTTTGACGAATCGAAGTTTGCGCGCCAGGTCGCAACGCATCTCGGGACGGAACATTACGAAGAAAAACTGAGCGTCGAAAAAGCGGCGGACTTGATCTCGGAAATCGGCACGTGGCTTGATGAACCGATGTCGGACGGCTCTTTGATCCCGACGTTTTTGCTTTCGCGGTTTGTCCGCAAACACGTCACGGTCGCGCTCGGCGGCGACGGCGGCGACGAGATTTTTGCGGGTTATCCGATGTATTTCGCGCACAAGGTGGCGAACATTTACAACTCTGTTCCGCAATTTTTGCGAAACGGTCTGATCGAACCGATCGTCAACAATCTGCCGGTTTCAAACAAAAATCTGTCGTTCGACTACAAGGCTAAACGATTTGTTGCGGCTTCGAAATACGACGTTGTCACGCGCCATCATTCGTGGTTCGGTTCGTTTTCGATCGATGAGCAAAGCAATTTGTTATCGAAAGACGTTCTGGCGGCGACCTCTAACGACATTTACAAAGACGCGAAGGAGCTTCTGGAAATTTGCGATGCACAAAGCGAAATCGAACGGATGCAGTTTCTCGACATCAATTATTATATGGCGGAAGATATTCTGACAAAAGTTGACCGCGCTTCGATGGCGGTCTCATTAGAAGTTCGTGCGCCGTTTCTCGACCCGCGCATCGCGCAGTTTGCCGCTTCAATTCCGCTTGAATATAAACTTAAAGGCAACAAAGGCAAATATATTCTGAAAAAGGCGGTCGAGCCGTTTTTGCCGAAAAACATTTTGCATCGCCCGAAAAAAGGTTTCGGAATTCCGATCGCCGATTGGCTGAAGGGTCGCTTAAATCCGTTGATGCACGAATTGCTCGACTCCAAAAGGTTGAAAGAGCAAGGCTTGTTTGACGAAAAATTCGTACAGAAAATCATCAAAGAACACGAAACAAATGCGGTTTCGCATCACAAACAGCTTTGGACTTTGCTGGTTTTTCAGCTCTGGTTTGATAATTTTTTGAACAAATAAGTTTTACGTTCGCTGATGAGTTTCTGCCTTGATTGAATAAACCGAAAATCTGCCGTCGTCGTCATATTCGTAATGCGAAAAGCTCATTCCGGTTTTTTCGACGACTTTGATCGAGCCGAAATTGTCGTCGTCAATTGTCGCGACAACCTCTGTTAAATTTAAATCCTCAAAGCCGTAATCAATCAACCGTCGCGCAATTTCTGTCGCAAAACCTTTTCCCCACTCTTCGGTTTTCAGCATATAGCTGATTTCCCAATCTTCTTTTTTGGTCGGGCGCGGACGAATTGCGGCGTGTCCGATGTAGCGCGAATCGTCTTTGGCAAAAACCGCCCAGATCGTTCGGATGCCTTGCGGATAAGACTTTTCGATCAATTTTACCCAGAGCGCTTCAGCTTTTTCCCGGCTGAAAACGCCTCTGTCAACATGCTTCATAACCCGCTTATCGGTTAAAAGCGAGATCAGATTTTCCTTTTCATCGGCGGCGTAATTTTTTAACACGAGTCTTTTGGTTTCGATCATTTTCATAAACAAAAAAGCCGGCGTTTCTCAAAAACGCCGGCGCTGGGGATTTAATGTTTGCAACGATTATTGAGTAATCGTAAATTTACTTGTTTTTTCAAGAAGCTGTCCGCTCACGCGGTCTTTGATTTTAACCTTCAGCTCATAATTTCCTAAAGGCATTGCGGTCGTCGGAAGCAATCTGGCTAAAGTCAGTCGTTGTCCCGAATCGCTCAAACCTTCCCAGTTTTCCGGCTGATTCAAAACTTCTTTGCCATCTTTCAGCAAGACGTATTGAACATCAACCGCCGGACGAAGTGTCGTCTGGTCAATTCCGGCATTGTAAACCTGCATATAAATTCCGACTTCCTGTCCGCGTTTGTACATCCCCGTCAGGTTCGGAATCACTTTTGCACTGCCGATAACAAACATCGCGCCGATGTCGCGCTCGTTCGTGGTGCGAAGTTTTGAAGCGATGATCAGTGAAGACGTGTCGAGTTTCTTTTCATCATATTTCGGAACGGTAAATCCGAGACTGCGAATTCCCTTATTTCCCGAACGAACATCGCGCACGACCACGTCAACTTTGTAAGTTCCCGGAGCTAAAGCCACCGCTTTTTGATAGATCGATTTCTTTTCTTTTGTTTCGGCAAGTTCTTCGCTCGTCGCATTGGCGGCGACCGAGTCTTCGAAAATTCCCGAACGCTTGCCGGAAACCGCCATAATTCGTCCGAAGATATTCATATTCGCCGTTTCCAATCCGCCGACGTTTTCAAAAACAAGTTCTTTATTGTCGGCTTGAATCGTGAACGCCGTAATCACACGGTCGTCGGATTGACGGAAGAACGCCACATCTAACTGAAAAGCAAGCGGATTATTGTCAATGACCCCTGAATCGCCGCCGGCGAGCGCTTGTAAATCGCTGTATTTTACTTGCGGCGGACGCTGTAAATTCGTGATCATTTCCAGACGGCGAAACGGCGTATCCTGCTCACGCTGATAATTTGCGCCGCCCTGCGCGAGTCCGCCATTAATGCGGTCGGCTTTACTGCTCAGACCGAGCTGTTCGGCTGTTGTCAGACCTGCGCCCGGCACCATCTGAAGCGCATCTTTTTCATACGGGCTTGTCGCAATTTTATATTCGCCCGTTCCGGTCGGGTCAACGAATTCGATTTCAATTCCGTCGCCGACATTATCGAGATGGCGGTAGAACCAGACTTCAAAAGGATACGTCGTCGTCGAACCGCCGCCTTCATAACTCGGTCGGTCATACGCACCGCCCGAAGGATGCGATTCGACGGAATCGGGTTTTCCCCAGGTGATGTAAATTCTTCCGCGGTCAGTCATCCAACCCGGAATGCCCGAGGCAAAATGTTCGTTGGAATAGGCGATTCGTTCGTAATACTCTTCCCGAAACTCGTTTTCTTCCGTGTCCGGGTTCGGATCGCGGCGGCGCCAGAAATTTTCGATGAAGTTTTCGCGTTCCTCATCGGTTTTCAAAGCATTGAACGCTTTTTTTTCTTCCGACGTGATGATGTAAGACACGTCTTTTTTAATCCAGTTTTTATAAACTTCCTTGACTTCCTTTTTAACAGTTATCGGTTTCTCATCCGGCGAAATGTTCGGCGGCGTGCTTTCTGTTTTTTGGGCGAAACCGGCTGAAACGCCGGTCAGCAAAACTGATGTCGCGAGAACCAGATTGCGAATAAATTTCTTCTTAGGCATAACGGTAAAACTCCTCTTCTTGGTCGCAATAAAATTGCTTTTCCGCTCTTATTTTTTTTATTAAATTTAGCTGTTAAGATTTTAGACAGTATTCTTCAATTATTCAAGATGCATTCAGATATGTAAAGGGTTGCTTTTGCTTAAATTTCCGGTTCTTTTTGTCTTTTTTTGCCGAAGAACCAGGCAATAAAAATCGAAACTACATATAAAAACATCATCGGCGCGGCAAAGAGCATCATATTCGGAATGTCGCCCGTCGGTGAAACGACCGCCGCGACAATCAAAATTATCACCGTCGCGAATTTCCAGGACTTTAACAAAAATCCGGCGGAAACAATGCCGATTCGTGCCAAAACGTAGGTTATTGCCGGCATCTGAAAAATTAACCCCATTGCCAGCATTATCAAGGTTATAAAATCAAAATAATCAGTGGCACGGAGCATCAGGTTAAAATCCTGTCCTAAACCCAACAAATAGCTCATCGCCGGCGGAAACAAAATATAATAAGCGAATGCCGCACCGATCACAAACGAAACGGTTGAAAGACCGATAAACGGAGTTACATAACGGCGTTCGTGTTTATACAATGCCGGGGAAATAAAACCCCAGATTTGCCACAGCAGAAAAGGAACCGACAAGGCAATCGCGGCATAGAGCGAAACCGTCACATAGAGCGTAAACGATTCGACCGCGGTCGTCACGATCAATTGTTCGTCCTTTCCCGCAGAATTTGAACCGCCGCTGACTATTTCCGCTACCTTTGCGCCTTTCGGCACGATCACTTCGCCGATGAAAATATCTTCTTCGGTCAAAACACAAAGTTTTGTTTCTTCACATTTAGTAATCTTGGCTTCGACCGATGCCCCGATTGGAATAACGACCGAACCCAGATTGGTTTTTTCATTGAAGATAAAACGTGCTGTGTCGCCCTCTTTAAGTCCGGTAAAAGTCTCTCCGCCTCCGATGCGTTTTTGTTTTGCTTCCGCCAGTTCCCTCTGCACCGGGATTGCCAAAAAATTAAAAATGCTTCCCGAAAAGTAAAAACAAACCATAAACGCTAAAAAGACGAATAAAATAGACCACATCAAACGGCGGCGCAATTCATCCAAATGCTCCAGAAATGACATCTGTGCTTCTAATTGTTCTTCTTGTCTGGGTCTGTTGAAATTCATTTTTTGAAGATGAGTTTGTAAATCCTACAACCAATCTTGTTTTCCTGTCGAAACTTTTGCCGACGGCTCGATTATTTTGTTTTCATTTTCTTTCGGCTGAAAATTATTTTCAAAATCTTCCTGCCTGATTTCTTTTATTTCCGGTGCGGTAATTTGGTGCGGTTTTGTTTCATCACTCTTTGCGATCGAGTTTTCGATCTGTGAAACGGGTTTTAGTTGACTGTCGTCTTTAAATTCTTCAAAATCAACTTCTCTTTCCCAGGTTTCCTTGAAATCACTTGTTGCCTTACGAAATTCAGCCATCATTTTGCCGACGGTTCGCGCCATTTGCGGCAATTTTCGCGGACCGAAAACAATCAATGCGATTGCACCAATCAAAATCAATTCCTGCATGCCGATAGATTCAAAAATAAATAAAAACAACTTTTCTACCTCTCACATTAAGCACGAAATTAAGCAATTTCAATTTTTCGTTTAACACGATTATTCTTATCCTTAATCTCTAACTTATTGAATACACTTAACTTACTTCAATCAACTTACCTTTGAACTCTCCGACTCTTCCGATTATCACGGCTGTTCCCAGTTTTTTGATTAAGATTTCCGCCTTCGATTCTTCCAAACTTATCAACAACCCGCCTGCCGTTTGCGGGTCATAAAGTGCGCTCTGCATTTCGCTTGAAACACTTTCATCGATCTCAATGGTTTCACCGACATAAGCCCGATTGTTTCGATCGCCCCGGGTCAGCATTTTCTGCCGGATCAAATCCAAAACTTCCGGCAAAAGCGGCACTTTCGCAGATTCTATTTCGAAAGTTACCTGACTTGCTTTCGCCATCTCGAAAGCGTGCCCTAAAAGTCCGAATCCTGTTACATCAGTACAACCGTTTACACCGACTTCCTGCATTTCTTTAGATGCTTCACGCGCCGATGTAGTCATTGTTTTTAAAGCCGCTTCTTTTGCTTTTTCGCTTGCTTTATCAAACTTGATTGCGGTATTTATGACACCCGTGCCGATCGGCTTGGTTAGAATCAAAACATCCCCTGCTTTTGCTCCGGAATTCTTAATAACTCTTTTAGGATCAATAATTCCCGTTACCGAATAGCCGAATTTCATCTCCTGGTCGTCAACCGAATGACCGCCCAAAACGACTACATTTTCAGCGTTCATCATTTTTTGTCCGCCGAGCAGGATCTGTCCCAAAACCTCCCAATCGCCTTTTTGGGGATAACAAACCAATGATAAAGCAGTCAGCGGCGTTCCGCCCATCGCATAGACATCATTCAATGAATTTATTGCTGCGATTTGCCCGTAAATTTCAGGCTCATCGGCGACCGGTGTAAAAAAATCGACGGTTTGCACCAACGCCATTTCATCATTTAGACGAAAAACTCCCGCATCGTCGGATGTTTCGAATCCGACAATCACATTTTCAGTGTTTTGTTTCGGAAGTTTGCTCAAAACTTGAGCAAGGTCGCCTGGCGCAAGTTTTGCCACTCAACCCGCACAAGAAACCATTTCCGTTAAACGTCTTTTTTCCATAAAAATAAGCCCAAAGCATATTGTCGTAAGTCCAAAGTCAGTTTGCAACTTTAGACGATACATTTAATCTTTGGACTACATTATCCTTTTAAAATTGAATTAAAAATTCTATCTAAATCAATTTCCCCATAATATTCAATTTCAATCTTCCCGCCGGTTCCTTTTCCATCGGGAATTATTTGAACATTCGTGCCTAAATATCTTCTTAACTTAGTTTCTGCTGCCTTGACGTTCGCATCGACCTTAGGCTTAACAGATTTGTTTTCAGTAGTTTGCGTCTCGCCGCGCCCTAATCTTTTGACCGATTTTTCCGTTTCGCGGACGGAAAGCGACATTTCCATAACCGTTCGGGCGACACGTTTTTGTACCTCCGAATCATCGATCATTAACAAAGCTCTTCCATGTCCGGCAGAAATTTTCTCTTCCTCGATCAGTTTTTGAATTTCATCGGGTAGTTTTAATAATCGCAGCGAGGTAGTTACGACCGTCCGGTTTTTGCCGACTCTTTCAGCTACCATTTCCTGCGTTAACCCAATCGTATTTATGAGATTTTTATATGCTTTAGCTTCCTCAATCGGGTTAAGTTCTTGTCTTTGAATATTTTCAACAAGTGCCAATTCAAGGAGTTTTTCATCTGACACATCCTTAACAACCGCCGGTATTTTTTGGAAACCTGCCCGTTGCGCCGCGCGCCACCGTCTTTCCCCTGCTACTATTTGATAATGCGATCCTTTTCGTCTGACGATTATCGGTTGAACGATTCCATTGACTCGGATGGATTGTGTCAACTCTTCGAGATTTTCCTCCGTAAATCTCGTTCGAGGCTGTTCTGAATTTGTTTCAATTAAATCTAAATCCAATTCCAACAACTCTTCACCGGAAGTTTTTGCGGTTTCTTCGCCTAATAATGCGCTCAGACCTCTTCCCAAAACCTGTCTAGCCATGACTTAGTATCTCCTTTGCTAATTGAATGTAACTTTCTGCTCCCCGCGATCTTATATCATAAAGAATGATCGGTTTCCCATAGCTTGGAGCTTCAGCCAATCGAACATTTCGGGGAATAACCGTTTTTAACACTTGTGAGCCGTAAAAGTCCCTTAGATCTTGTGCCACTGCCGCGGATAAGTTCGTTCTTTCGTCATACATCGTTAATAATAAGCCTTCAATCGTTAATTGCGGATTTAAACCGCGTCTCAAACGCGCCAGTGTATCAAATAACTCTGTGACGCCTTCGAGTGCAAAATATTCACATTGGATCGGTACGAGCAATGAATCTGCCGCAGTTAAACCGTTTAATGTTAAAAGTCCTAATGATGGCGGGCAATCAACAATTATATAATCATAAATGTCTTTTACTTGGGATAATACCGTTTTTAACCGATATTCCCGGTTTTCAGCATCAACTAATTCAACTTCCGCGCCTGCCAAATTTTTGTCTGCCGGTAAAACACTTAACAAAGGCAATTCTGTCGGCATTACCACATTTTCAATCGGCTCATTTAACAAAAGAATATTATAGAGGGTTTTTCTTGACAGTATTCGCGGTACTCCTGACCCTGAAGTGGCATTTCCCTGCGGATCGGCATCCACCAACAAAACTCTTTTTTCCTCTACTGCTAATCCCGCTGCGAGATTCACAGCCGTTGTTGTTTTTCCGACTCCGCCTTTCTGATTGGCTACAGCTATTATTTTCCCCATTTTTATTTCTTCTGATGAAGTATTTAATTAAAAAGTATCATATAAATATATCAATTACTAATTTAAATAAAAATGTAGCACGTTTTACAATTTCAATTCCGGGGAATGTAAAACGTTCTACATTTTGACAGAAGCCAAAAATTAAGTGGTCTGCTGCGTTTTTCTGGAAGTTAGGTATATCAAAACCGTCGAAATCGCTGTTGGAGTAAGTCCGTTAATTTGCCGAATTTGACTAAAGCTTTGCGGCTTTGCCCTTTCAAGACGCTCGACCATTTCATGAGAAAGTCCGCTAATTTCATTAAAATGAAAGTTTTGGGGAACTTTTAGATTGTCAAAATGGTTGACTCTTTCAGAAGCATTACGCTGTGTCGCAATGTAACCACTATATAATGAATCCGCTAATGCAGTTTCTAATTCAGTAACTTTAATTTGTGAACAGATCTCATCCGGCAAAAGACGATGAATAAAATCCGCCGTAACGCCTTGTCGCATAGAAAGCTGTGAAAGAGTAATCGAATCACCTAAATCACAGCCCAGAACCTGTGCAATACCGGCATATTCTTTAGAAGACCGCTTATACCGGGTATTATCCAAAGTATTTCTAAGTTGTGCAAGCCGGTCTCTTTTTTGGCTGAATCTTTCCCAATCAGAATTACCCAAAAGTCCTATCTCATAGCCTTTTGGAGATAATCT
>DATLOR010000304.1:0-13414 GCA_035536135.1 Pyrinomonadaceae bacterium
TGGAAAGACGAGATCGAAAAGATAAAAGCAAAAGAAATTTTCGTTTATTTCAGTAATTTCTACGAAGGACACTCGCCCGCGAGCGTCAACAAATTGAAAAAACTGCTCGGACAGGAAATTATCGAGGCGAGCAATTTGGAAAATCAAGCCTCGCTTTTTTAGTAAACCAAACCTTTTGCGCTTTTTATCGTAGAATAAACAAAGCATTTTGCCTTTCGGGCAAAATAAAGTTTCATGGAGAAAATATAGAAAACATGGCAATGTCTAAAACAGGAAAAGTTCTTCTCATCATCGGCGGAGTGATTTTCGCCTTTATTTTGGTAGCAATCATCGGATTGGCGATCGCTTTTGAATCAATGGGCAAACCCGACGTGCCCGACAACAGCGTTCTGGTTTTGCGCGTTTCGGGAGGCTTGCCCGATTACGCGCCCGAAGATCCAACGGCGCGGCTTTTCGGAGTCAGCCAGCCGCAATCTTTCACGAGTCTTTTGACACAGCTTCGCAAGGCAAAAGTTGACGCCCGCGTGGGCGGCGTTTTGCTCGACATCGATTTTCCGCAGATCGGCTGGGGAAAGGCGGAAGAATTGCGCGAAGCGATCAAGGATTTTCGCGCTTCGGGCAAGCCGATCTATTCGTTTATGGAGATCGGAATGAACAAGGAATATTACATCGCGACCGCGACCGAAAAGGTTTTTCTGCCTCCAGCGGGAGATCTATACGTCAATGGGTTTGCCGCCGAAGCAATGTTTTATAAAGGCTCGCTCGATAAATTAGGCATCGAAGCCGAAGTCATTCAGATCGGTCCGAAATACAAAAATGCACCCGACCAATACACGAAAACAAAGATGGGCGACGGGCAAAAAGAAGTTCTCGATGCGCTTTTGGACGAATATTACGGACGTTTGAAAAACGGTATCGCTGAAGCCAGAAACAAAACGCCCGAAGATGTCGAAGCGTTAATAAACAACGCCCCGTATCACGCCGACGACGCAAAAAAACTTGGTTTGATCGACGATGCTTTTTACCGTGATCAGGTTTACGATCAGCTCAAAACGCGTCTCGGCTACAAGGCGGAAGACAAATTGCGCACGATCGGCGGAAGCGAATACCGCGAAATTCCATCCGACACTTTAGGCTTGAACAAAGGCGAAAAGATCGCCGTGATCTATGCTTCGGGCGCAATCAATATGGGCAGTTCGAGCAAAAGTCCGTTCGGCGGTGAAATGGTCGGCGCGGACACGATCGTCAAAGCCGTCAACGACGCGGCAGAGGATAACTCGATCAAAGCGATCGTTTTGCGCGTTGACTCGCCCGGCGGTTCGGCGCTCGCGTCGGATCTGATGTGGCACGCGCTCGAAAACGCGAAGGCGAAAAAACCCGTCGTCGTTTCGATGGCGGATGTCGCGGCTTCGGGCGGTTACTATATCGCCTGCAACGCCAACAAGATCGTCGCCGAACCGACGACCGTCACCGGCTCGATCGGAATGTTTCTCGGCAAACCCGTATTAAAAGGCTTTTACGATTGGCTCGGCGTGTCGAATGAATACGTAATGCGCGGCAAAAATGCGGGAATCTTTCGCGAAACCGAAAAATGGACTGATGCTGAAAAAGCCAAGATGACCGAACTCGCAAACAAAGTTTATTACGGTGATTTTGTTCCGAAAGTCGCCAAAGGTCGCAATAAATCGGACGAAGAAGTCAACACGCTCGGACAAGGTCGCGTCTGGACAGGTGCGCAAGCCAAACAAAACGGCTTGATCGACGAATTCGGCGGACTCGAAAAAGCCATCGAAATCGCCAAAGGGCTCGCGAATCTGCCCGCCGACAAAGATGTCCGCCGCGTGGCGTATCCCGAACCGCGTTCGTTTTTTGACACTTATTTCGGCAGCGACGACAGCACTTTCACCGAAACCGAGGAATTTAAAGCGAAAAAAGCGTTGATTCAAACGCTGCCCGAAGACGTCCGCCGTTCGCTTCGCTACGCCGAGGTTTTGGATCGGATGAAAAAAGGCGAAGCAATGACGATGATGCCGTTCGAGCTGGAAATCAAATAGCAAATAATTGTTAATAAAAAAGCGTCGTGGTTTTACAACACGACGCTTTTTTAATTTAAAAGCTTAGTTAAGCGGTTTACTTTCACAATTTGCAAGACATTAAATAAAATCATCGTTTACATTAAAATTTTTACTTGACCATTCAAAATTTTCGTGTAATATGTTAAAAGTCTTAACATATTAACATAAAAAAACTAAAATAATTTCTAATTCCGGGTTTTTCCACCGTTTATTTTGCATAAATTGATAGTTACAGGCTTTATTTGGCTAATTTGTTAAGTGTTTTAACAAAAAGAATGAGAAAGATTAATCCAAAAGATTTCACCTTGGCAAAACGCGGCACTTCCCGCGAGATCAACAAGCAGATCGCGCTGACATTAATCCGCACGCATCAACCTATTTCACGGGCTGATCTCGCGCGTCTGATGGATACCAACCGGGCGAACGTAACTTTTTTGATCAATGAGCTTCTGGAAGAAAATCTCGTGCGCGAAGGCGCGCAAGGAAGCGAAAAAGTGCGCGGTCGGAAACCGACATTTCTTTATCTCAATTCTCAAAAACACTTTGTCGTCGCCGTCGATATCCGGGCAAGCCGGACATTTCTGATGGTGACCGACTCGCTCGGCAAACAGATCGGCGAGGTCGAAAGTTTTGCGACCGAGCTCGACCCGCAGAAATTCGTTAAATCTTTAGGCTCGCGGATCAGAGAGATTTTAGGAACGAAACTCGAAGCCTCGAAATGCGAAGGCATCGGGATCGTCGTGCCGGGAATGCTCGACCGTCAATCGGGCGTCGTGCTGCACGCGCCGACGCTCGGCTGGCGCGATGTCAATCTGCTCAACCCGCTGCAGGCGGAATTCGGCGAAACGAAAGTTCATCTGGAAAACTCCGGCAAAGCGTGCGCGCTGTCGCAAATCTGGGCGACGCGCACCGACGGCATCGGTTTTAACGATCTGGTTTTCGTGAGCGTGTCGGACGGCGTCGGCGTCGGCATCGTGATCAACGGCGAGCTGATCCGCGGACGGCATAATACGGCGGGCGAATTCGGTCACGTTCCTCTGAGCATTGACGGTCCGCCGTGTTCGTGCGGCGCGAACGGCTGCTGGGAAGCGTACATTTCGAATTTGGCAACGCTCTCACGCTATTTCGGTAAAAATTTGATCAAACGCCAGCCGCAATCGCTTGAAACGGCGGAATTTACGATTGGCGATTTAATTTCTTCGGCGCGCGCGGGCGAAAGTCGTGCCTTAACGGCTCTGCATTCGACGGCGCGCTATTTGGGTTTGGGTTTAGCTTCGATCATCAATGCCGTCGATCCCTCCTGCGTTTATATCGGCGGCGAAATTACCGAGGCTTGGGACTTGATCGAATCGGAAGTTCACGATGCGATCAAGGAAAGGACTTTGACGAAAGAACTCGGAGCGACAGCGATCCGGGCTGTTCCGGCAACCGAACATCCGCGTCTGCGCGGTGCGGTGGCGCTCGTGACGGCTCCGGCATTTGCCGCTCCGAAAGTGGCTTAAATAAAACTAAATAAACGAAATTACTCGACAAAGTCGGTCGGTTTTTAAAAGAATCGACACTTTGCGCAGGGTGAAGTTTGCTCAAAATTCGGCGGTCGGTTTTGAAAGGTTAAGCAGGGCAGAAATAAAAAGACGATTATTTTGGAGGATTGTTTATAATGAGTGGTAAAAAGGATTTGAAGTATTTTCAAAAGCAGAGACTGTTTTTATGCGTCTTGCTTATTTTAATGACAATCGGCGGCGTTTCCAGTGTTTTGGCGCAAACAAGTGTCGGGCGTATCTCCGGCACGGTAACGGATTCGACCGGTGCGATCGTGGCTAACGCAACCGTCGTCGTGAGCGACCCGACGACGAGTCTTTCGCGGACTGTCACGACGGACGAAAACGGTTTTTATACCGTGACGAATTTACCGGTCGGCACCTACACGGTTTCAGCCGAAGTAACAAATTTTAAGAAGGCAGTGCAGACCGGAAACGTGCTGAATGCCGACGGTCGCTTGACGGTCGATTTCGCCCTCGAAACAGGACAAATCACCGAAGTTGTCGAAGTCGTGCAGGAAAGCGGCGAAACCGTGAATACGACTTCGGGCGAAGTCGCCAAAGTGATCGACGGTCAGCAGGTCGATAATCTGGCATTGAACGGTCGTAATTATTACCAATTGCTGACGGTCATTCCCGGCGCGGTGGCGACCACCGACGATGCGCTCGATACGAATTTAGCGACAAATACGATCAATATTAACGGCAATCGCGGCGTTTCCAACAATCTCACGGTGGACGGCGGAAACAATAATAATGCGGGCAGTAATGCGAGCCAGATCAATAACGTCGGTGTTGATCTGATTCAGGAAGTAAAGATTCAAACTTCAAACTTCTCCGCCGAATACGGACGAAATTCGGGCGCGCAGGTCAACGTCATCACCAAACGCGGAACAAATCGCTATCGCGGTTCGATGTTTGAATTTCTGCGCAACGACAGGTTTGACGCGCGCGGCGCATTCGATGCCGCGCAGCCGTTTTTGCGTTACCACAATTACGGCTACACGTTCGGCGGTCCGATGCCGTTTCTCAGATTCGGCGAACGCGACCCCGATGAATCATTCATCACATCGGGCAAAGAAAAGTTCTATTTCTTCTTCGGTCAGGAGTGGAAATCGATCCATCGTTTCGGCGCGGCGAACACGCAGACGATCCCGACGACCGCCGAACTGAACGGCGATTTTTCTTTCCGTTTGCGCGGCGCGGACGGAATTGTCGGCACGGCGGATGACGGCGTTCTGCGCGACCCGACGGTTGCCGGAACCTGCACCGCGGCAAACCGCACGGCTTGTTTCGGCGGCAACGACGTTAATTTGCGTAATAAAATCCCGCTCAACCGGTTTAATCCGAACGGCGTCGCGATCGCGAATCTTTACCGCACGATGATCGGATTGTCGTCAAGATACGTCGATGCGCCGATCGGCTCGAACATTACCTTCCAACCGCCTCTGGCGAGCGATTTTCGGCAGGAATTCATCCGGCTCGACTATATTTTCAATCCCAACCAGAGTATCTACGCTCGTTATATCCACGACAAAAACGGAGTTGTCGAACCGTACGGAACATTTATCAATTCGCCGCTGCCGACCTCGCAGCAGTTTCGCAATCGTCCGGGCAACGGTTTGCAGATCGGCTATCTCTGGAATATTTCGCCGAACATCATCAACGACGTAAAATTCAACGCCTCGTGGACCGACCAGCGCATTGTTCCGAGCACGGATCTTTGGGCGCGTGAAACCTACGGATATACTTTTCAGCAGATTTTCCCGAACGGCGGGCAGTATGAAAATTCGATTCCCGACGTAACTTTCGCCGGAACCGGAACCGTTGCGAACTTCTCCGGCGTCGCCCGCGCTTTGACGGCTCTGGCGCGTGATTATATGGTGATGGACACGCTGACGTGGGTTAAGAACAATCACACATTCAAGTTCGGCGGTCTGGCTAATCAAAGCGAAATTTACCAGAACGGACGCTCGACCTATGCCGGAACGGTCAATTACGATACGAACCAAAACCCGAACACGACCGGAAATTCATTTGCCGACGCGCTTTTGGGAAATTTCCGGCGCTACACCGAAGCCAGTCTCGACCCGGCATCGCACTTCAAATTTCAACAGTACGAAGCGTTTGCGCTTGACAGTTGGAAAGTTACCAAAAAATTCAGTCTCGAACTCGGTGTTCGCTGGCAGTACGGAACGCCGTTCTTCGCGTCGGAAAATACGATCGTCAATTTCGACCCGGCATTCTACGATCCGGCGCGTGCCGTCAGTCTTAATTCAACCGGCACGGTCGTTATTCTCGGACCGAACTCGAATCGCTATAACGGATTGGTGCGCCCTGAAGGACAGATTCCGCAGGCATTGCAGGGCAATCCGAATCTCGCAAACGTCCCGGCAGTTGCGCCGCGCGGATTTTATAAGCCGAAACATTATTTTATGCCGCGTGTCGGATTTTCCTACTCGCCGTTTGACGATAACAAAACAGCCATCCGCGGCGGTTTCGGAATGTATTACGACCGGATCGAAGGAAATATCATTTTCCCGCTCGAAAACAATCCGCCGTTTGTCGAATCCGCAAGCTATGAAAACGGAAATCTTTCGAACATCACCGGCGGCTCGGTTTCGGCACTTGCGCCGTTTGCCAACCTGACGACGATCAGCCCGGACATGAAAACGTCCTACACGATGAATTTCAGTCTCGGCGTTCAGCGCGAACTGCCGTGGGGAATTTTTGTCGAAGCCACGGCGGTCGGCAATCTCGGTCGTAATCTGACCCGCCAAATCGACCTTAACTCGATCCCGCTCAGCGTGCAGCTTGCCAATCCCGGAGTCAATACAAATCTTCTCAGACCGTATAAAGGCTACACGGGAATTTTGCAGAGAGTTTCGGACGCCACGTCGCATTATTACGCAATGCAGCTTTACGGTGCGAAACGCAAGGGCGACATTTTGGCGACGCTGAGCTATACATGGTCGAAAGTTCTGACCGATGCCAACGTTTTGACCGAACAGGCTGAAGACAGTTTGATCAATCGCCGGTTTAACTACGGACCGGCAACCTTCGACCGCAAGCACGTATTTGTTGCGACCTATACTTATTCCGTGCCGTTTTTCAAGAAATCGAGCGGTTTTGTAAAAGCCTTACTCGACGGTTATGAACTGAGCGGCATTACGCGCTTTCAATCGGGCAGACCGTTTACCGTTACCGCATCGTCTTCGATCGGCGGAACGCGCCGCGCCGACCTTGTCAGCGACGACCTTTACGACCAGCAAGGGCGTCAATGGATCAGTCGGGCAGCTTTTGGACCGGCACCGGGCTCTCGCTTAGGTAATAGCGGTGTCGGCATTATCCGCGGTCCGATCTTCTTTGTCACCGATTTTTCGGTTCGCAAACGTTTCCGCTTCGGCGAAAAACGCGATCTCCGTCTTCAGGCGGATATTTTCAACGCATTCAACCGTAATAATTTCCGTGACATTAACACGACATGTTCGAGCGTGACAAACGGATTGTGTCAGAGCGGATTCGGAGTTTTAACGTCGTCAGGTCCGGGACGCAGCATCCAGCTCGGCATTAAATTCGGCTTCTAGGAGTCGAATGAAATATATAACAGGGTTTCCGAATATTTAATAAAATTACCGGAAACTCTGTTATATAAAATATTCGTCTGAATTTTGAACAATCTCTGCAACTGATTATGTCCGAAAAAAAACTCTATTTTCATTCTCTGGTTTTCGCTCTCGTCTGGTGCGCGTGTTTTCAAAACCTTGCATTTGCCCAAACGAATCAGCCGCTAACGGGCGTTTCAACCGCCGCTTTAAAATCGGAAGTTCGCGAATTTACGGCGCGCGAAATCGCCGCGCATTTCGGCAATATCAAAACCTTGAATCCGCCGCCCGACAGAGTTTTCAACGCTCTGACGGTCGGCGAATTTTCGTGGGGCAGTTTTGCCCGCGCGCTCGCCGCGCAGGCGGACATCGGCGGCAGTCAGACGATTGCCGGAAAAGACACGGCGCGCGCCGTCGCCGAGATCGGTTTGATCGAAGCCCGCAAAGGCGGCAAGGCGTTCGCACAGCTTTATTCGACGCTTGCCCTGCGTCATTACGGCACGGATCTATCGAAAAATGCCGTCTGGCAAAGTTTGAGCGAAGCGGAAAAGAAGGAATGGTATGAGCTTCTCGACCCGGCGCGTTTTTACGACGCGAAAAAACGCGAAGTCATCAATCTTCCCGAAAATTATCTCGGCGTCGCGGCGCGGGTCGCGGCGATGAGCTGGCAGATGGGCGTTTTAAAAGACCGCACCTTTCTCGATTCCGTGGTTGAACGCGCCGCCAAACAATTCACGGACGGCGCGCTTTATTCGGACGATAATCCGCCGACCGGACGCTACGACCGCTATTCAAACGAATATGCCCGTTTTTGCTGGGATGCCGCGGAAATCGCGGGACGCAAGGACATTCAGGAAAAATTAAAAAACTCCATCAAAACTCAAATGAAGGTCTGGTGGGATTTGGTTTCCGACAAAGGCTACGGCTACAACTGGGGCAGAAGTCAGGGTTTGGTGAGTTATCTCGACACGCTCGAAATCGCCGCATTCTTAGGCGAACACGCCGAATTTCGTCCCGCCAAACTCGAAGATATTGCGAGCATTTATAATCTCGCGTGGCGCTGGGTTCGCAAGGATTACTCGGACGAAACGCATATGTTCACGGTTTTTGCTTTCGGGCGCGGAAATTATTCCTACATCAGCCGCGAGCGCGAGTGGCAGCAGGCTGGAACGAGTTTCGGCAAGATCATCATGGCGCACGATTCGTTTATGAAAACGCTCGAACGCGAAAATATCACGCAAATTCCGGCTGTTCCAAAACTTAACGAGGTTGCGCGATTCGAATTTTTCGAGAAAAAACCGAATCGTCAATTCGGTGTCTGGCTCGTCAGACAAGGTAGTCTGCGGTTTGCTTTGCCGGTGACAACGGGAACAAAACCGGCGATCGCCGATTATCTCCCCGCACCGTTCGGACTTTCGGGATTTTCCGCGCCGGTCGAAGAAGTTTACCCGTCGCTCGTCCCGTTTCTGACACTTGAAGACGGCAAAACTTACGCGACCTCGGAAGGCGCAGATCAGATCGAGCCCGCAGCGGACGGGCAATCTTTACGCGTGACGTGGAAAAAATGGGCGCGAATCGGAAGCAAATCGGGCGAAACTTTTGAAAACGGAATCATGAGCGAAGTTCGCTGGCGAATCGAAGGAAACCGGCTCGTACGCACGGAAACCTTAACCGCCGACCGTGACTTAAACGTTAAAAACTGGCGCGTTGCGCTCCCGGCAACTGCCGACAAAGCGCGTGTGGAAATCAGCGGCAGCGGTAGCCGCGCCGATATTTTTGAAGGTCGTGATGGAACGCTGAAAGTAACGGCAAAAGCCGATTGGCAATACACTACAACGCTGCAAACAACCGGCGACAGCCGTTTGGGCAAAGGCGTTTTGGGTGCGATCCCGCTTCATCTGATCTTTGAATCCAACAATTTACAACTGAAAAAAGGTCAGAAAGCGGTTTGGGAAATCAGTTTGGAATTAATAAAATAAACACAATTTATTAAAAGAAATATTTCATTAGCTTAGACAAATAAAATTATGATTGCCGAAGACACACAAATCTCTGCATTAGTCACCGATTGGAACAAAATTCCGGTTGAAAAAACCGCCGAAGGCATCGAACGGCAAATGGTCGTTGGATGTAATGTAATGATGTGCCGCTTTCGGTTCGCGCCTTTTGTCGTCACGCCCGAACACACGCACCCGCACGAACAGATGACTCTGGTCGTGCAGGGCAGAGTGAAATTTTACATCAGCGGCGAAGAACGGATCGTTTCGGCGGGCGACGTTCTGCATTTTCCGCCGCACAACCGGCACGGCGCGACGATGCTTGATGAAGAAGTGATTTTGATCGATATTTTTTCGCCCATTCGGGAAGATTTTTTAGAAAAGTAGAGTAAAACCGGAATGAATTCAAACGAGCAGGAAACCGTGCGGAACCCGCGCGGATTGGGATGGTTTGCGCGAAATTACCGTTGGACGATTTGCGCTTTATTGTTTTTCGCGGCGGTGATCAACTATATCGACCGCCAGATCATCGGTATTCTCAAGCCGATTTTGCAAACCGAGCTCGGCTGGGACGAGATCGGTTACAGCAATATCGTTTTCTGGTTTCAGGTCGCTTACGCGGCGGGTTTTGTGAGCATCGGTCGCCTGATGGATCGCTTGGGCACGCGCAAGGGTTTTACGCTTTCGGTCGGATTTTGGAGCCTCGCGGCGATGGCGCACGCGTTTGCTCATTCGGTTTTCACGTTCAGCATTGCGCGGTTCGCGCTCGGTTTGGGCGAAGCGGGAAACTTCCCTGCCGCGATCAAAACGGTTGCCGAGTGGTTTCCGAAAAAAGAACGCGCCCTTGCGACCGGAATTTTCAATTCGGGAACGAATATCGGCGCGATCGTGACGCCTTTGACCGTGCCGTTTATCGCCGCGCACTTCGGCTGGCGCTGGGCGTTTATCATCACCGGGCTTTTAGGTTTTCTCTGGCTCGGTTTCTGGCTTTTGCTTTATTCGAAACCCGAAGAACATCCGCGCATCACGTCAGAAGAACTCGCGCATATCAACAGCGACCCGCCCGAAACGGTCGTGCCGATCCCGTGGCTGAGCCTTCTGACTTTCCGGCAAACCTGGGCATTCGCGATCGGAAAATTTCTGACCGATCCGATCTGGTGGTTTTATCTCTTTTGGCTGCCCGGCTTTTTGTTCGACAAATTCCAGCTTTCCCTGACATCGCTCGGTCTGCCCCTCGTGATAATTTATCTTTCGGCGGATGTCGGTTCGATCGGCGGCGGTTGGCTTTCTTCCGTGTTGATCAAACGCGGCTGGACGATCAACGCGGCGCGGAAAACGGCGATGCTGATTTGCGCATTGTGTGTTGTGCCGATCGTTTTCGCGGCGGAAACCTCGAACGTCTGGGTTGCCGTCGCGCTTCTGAGCCTCGCGACCGCCGCGCATCAGGGCTGGTCGGCGAATCTGTTTACGACGACGAGCGATATGTTCCCGCGCCGCGCGATCGGTTCGGTCGTCGGCATCGGCGGAATGGCGGGCGCGATCGGCGGAATGTTTATCGCCAAGCTCGCCGGCTACGTTCTGCAATGGACGGGCAGTTATTTAACGCTTTTTCTGATTGCCGGTGCAACCTATTTGCTCGCGCTCGCGCTGATTCAGATTCTCGCACCGCGCCTCGAAGAAGCAAGTGTGGGATAATATTTGAAAAAATCTTTTGGAGAAATTTATGTATCAAAAAACTTATTACGCAACACATCCCGAATCAATCTACGGCGCGATGAACGAAGATCTGCGCGAGCTTTATCTGGTCAACGAAATTTTCGCCGAAAACGAAGTTCGTTTGAATTATTCGCATTTCGACCGCATCGCCGTCGGCGGCGCTTTTCCGACGAGCGAGAAAATTTCTTTGCCCGTTCATACGGAACCCGAATCGGCGAAAGGCAAACCGTTTCTCGACCGGCGCGAAATGGGCGCGGTCAACATCGGCAGCGGCAAAGGAAAAATCACCGTTGACGGTGAGGTTTACGAGCTCGGCAAAAAGGATTGCCTGTATATCGCCAAGGAAAGCGCGGACGTTTCGTTTGAATCTGTCGATCCGGCGAATCCGGCAAAGTTTTACCTGCTTTCGACGCTCGCGCACAAGCGTTTCGAGACGAAACTTTTGACCGCCGCAGACGCCAACAAGCTGAATCTCGGTTCGGTCGAAACTTCAAATGTGCGGACGGTTTACCAACTTATTATTCCCGGCGTTTGCGAATCGTCGCAGCTCGTGATGGGTTTGACGACGCTCGAAAAGGGCAGCGTTTGGAATACCTGCCCGCCGCATATTCACGAACGGCGTTCGGAAGTTTACCTGTATTTCGATCTCGACGAAAAGGCGCGGATCATGCATTTTATGGGACAAACCGAAGACACGCGGACGATGATCATGGAAAACGAACAGGTCGTTTTATCGCCGCCGTGGTCGATCCATATGGGCGTCGGAACGTCGAATTACAGTTTCGTCTGGGCGATGGGCGGCGAAAATCTGGACTATACGGATATGAACGTTTTGGATATTTGCCAGTTGAAATAATTGCAGGAAAGAAATTTTAGCCACAGATTTTCACAGATTTTCACGGATATTAAAAAGATTTATCTCTAAATTAATCCCCAAAATCTATGTTTATCTGTGTGCATCTGTGGTTAAAACTTCTTCTGTTATCTTTCTAAATTTATGAAAATGAAAACATCTTTTTTACTGATTTTGACGTTGCTTTTTAATTGTTTTGCGATTCGCCTCGCGGCGCAGGAAACGAGCGTTTTTCCGAAGAAAAATATTTATTTCGACGGCTGGACGGACTTTAACAAAAACGGCAAAAAGGATGTTTACGAAGATTCCAAAGCCGCAATCGATCAGCGCATCGAAAATCTGCTTTCGCAAATGACGCTCGAAGAAAAAACCAATCAGACGGCGACGCTTTACGGCTATAACCGCGTTTTGAAGGATGCACTGCCGACCGCCGACTGGAAAAACGCGATCTGGAAAGACGGCATCGCCAATATCGACGAGCAAAACAACGGTTGGGACGCGAAAAATCCCGATAATATTTACGCGCTCGACATCAAAAAGCACGTCTGGGCAATGAACGAAGTCCAGCGTTTTTTTGTCGAGGAAACACGGCTCGGAATTCCCGCCGATTTTACCAACGAAGGCATCCGCGGCGTCGCTTTTACAAAAGCGACGAGCTTTCCTTCGCAGCTCGCGCTTGCCAATACCTGGAATAAAAAGCTCGTCCGCGAGATCGGACGCATCACGGGCGTCGAAGCCCGTGCGCTTGGCTACACGAACATTTACGCGCCGATCATGGATATGGGACGCGACCAGCGTTGGGGACGTTACGAGGACACATACGGCGAAGAACCTTTCTTAGCGGGCGAACTTGGCGTCGAAATGGTCAGAGGCTTGCAGGAAAACTACCATGTTGCCGCGACCGCCAAACATTTTGCCATTCACGGCGTCAACAAAGGCGCGCGCGAAGGCGACGCGCGCGTTGACCCGCAGATCTCGCCGCGCGAAGCCGAATATATTTTTAATAAACCGTTCGGCAGAGTAATTAAAGAAGGCGGCTTGCTCGGCGTGATGGCTTCGTATAACGATTACGACGGCGTTCCCGTTATCAGCAGTAAATACTGGTTAATTGACCGTCTGCGCACGCAGTACGGCTTCAAAGGCTATGTTGTTTCCGACAGCGGCGCGGTCGAAGACCTCGACACCAAACACGGAACGGCGATCGACGCAAAAGATTCCGTCCGTCAGGCGATCGAAGGCGGAATGAACGTTAAAACTCATTTCCGCATTCCCGAAACTTTTATCCTTCCTCTGCGCGAGCTCGTTAAAGAAGGCAAAGTTTCGATGAAAACGCTCGACGACCGCGTGCGCGACGTTCTGCGCGTCAAATTCACGGTCGGTTTGTTTGACGCGCCTTACGTCAAAGATGCGGACGCAACCGAAAAACTCGTCAATTCCGCCGAGCATCAAAAAGTTGCGCCCGAAGCCGCCCGCGAAAGCATCGTTTTGCTCAAAAACGAGAACAACATTTTGCCGCTCAGCAAAAATATCAAATCAGTTGCGGTGATCGGACCGAATGCCGAAAACAAATCCAATATGACGTATCGCTACGGCGTTTCGCGGGTCAATGACGGCATCACGGCTTTGC
>DATLOR010000305.1:0-2276 GCA_035536135.1 Pyrinomonadaceae bacterium
TACGATTACCGCGAATTTTACGAATTTTAATGAAATCTGTATAAATCGGCGTTAATCGTTGTTTCAAATGCCTTTGAAACTCAAATGGCAATCTGATATATTGTTTGCGTAAACTTCTTTATGACACCGCGTTCAATTGCAAAACTTCGTCCCAACGTCTCGCGTCCGAATCTTTTCGCGGGCGATTAAACTTTTCTTACTCAAAACTCACAACCTTTAACGCCGAAATTGTTTCGGCATTTTTCAACCATTTCAGAAAATTTATTTTGAGGAGAACTTTTTATGACACCGACAACAGAATTACAAAAACCGATTATCAAAACCGAACTTCCCGGACCGAAATCACGCGAAATTATCGCGGCAGACGCAAAATACGTGACGCCGAGCTATCCGCGACCGGATTATAAGCTCGTCGCCGAAAAAGGCTACGGCGTGTGGATCGAAGACCCGGACGGCAACGTCTTTCTCGATTGCAACGCGGGCGTCGCGGTTTGTTCGACCGGACATTGCCATCCCGAAATCGTCGAGGCGATCACGCGGCAGGCGCAAACCCTGATTCATCTTTGCGGGACTGATTTTTACTACAAACAAATGCCCGATCTCGGTAAAAAACTGAGCGAGATCTGCCCGATCGAAGGCGAGACGAAAACGCATTTCGCCAATTCCGGCGCGGAAGCCGTCGAAACGGCTCTGAAATTAGCGATGTATCACACGCGCCGCCAAAAATTTATTTCCTTCTTCGGCTCGTTTCACGGACGAACGCTCGGCGCGCTTTCGCTGACCTCATCGCGAAAAGCCCAGCGACTCGGGTTTATGCGGCAGGCTTTAGACGTTGTGCACGTTCCGTATCCGAACAAATTCCGTCATTTTGCCGACGATCTGCCATGCGATGAAGAAAAAATTTCACGCGACGTGATCAATTGGATCGAAAACCGTCTGTTCAAAACCACCACGCCGCCCGAAGAAGTTGCGGGAATCGTTTTAGAAGTCGTGCAGGGCGAAGGCGGTTATGTTCCCGCGCCGAAATCTTTTGTTAAAGAGTTAAGAAGAATCTGCGACGAAAACGGCATCATGCTGATCGTTGACGAGGTTCAATCGGGAATGGGACGCACGGGTAAAATGTTCGCGCTCGACCATCACGAAGGCGTCAAAGCCGACATTATGTGTCTCGCGAAAGGCATCGGCTCAGGTCTGCCGATCGGCGCGTGCGTGGCGCGTGCCGACGTGATGGACTGGCACAAAGGCGCGCATGCTTCGACTTTCGGCGGAAATCCGGTCTGCATCGCATCCGCGCTCAAGACGATCGAACTGCTCGAAAGCGGTCTGGTCGAAAATGCCGCAACGGTCGGCGCGTATTTGCAGGAAGGCTTGAACAAACTTAAGGACAAATATGAAGTGATCGGCGATGTGCGCGGTTTCGGTATGATGCTCGGCGTCGAATTCGTAACCGATAAAGAAACCTTAAAACCAGATGCCGACTTGCGCGACCGCGTCGAAATGGCGTGTTTCAATCGCGGCTTAATCATCCTCGGCTGCGGAAATTCGACGATCCGCTGGTCGCCGCCGCTCATCTTAACGAAAGAAAACGTTGATGTCGCCCTCGAAATCTTCGACGAAGCCATTGCGGATTCCATTTAACTTAAAATTCACTAACGTAAATTTCAATTGAAAAAACCGTCAGGTAATCTCGAAAAACTTGACGGTTTTTCCACTTTAAACCGTAAAATCTTGATAATAAATTTACTCTTTTGCTAATATCTACCTGTCCATTCTACAACCTTATATTTTAGGAGTTATCTAATGTCAAAAAATTTATTGTTTCCTCTGCTGTCCGGACGGCATTTCAAGAATTTGTTTATTTTTGCCTTTTTTTCGATCTTCGCTTTTTCTCTACCCATCAAAGCCCAGCCCGGGTTTTCCAAAGAGCAGCTTCAGTTATTAAAAGCCCACCGAATTCATCCCGACCTGTTAAAGGATCAAATGCCTTCGGAAAGTTTTCCGGCGGCGATCAACCTGACGAACAAAACAAGTTTGGCTGACGGCGACTTAGACCCGACTTTCAACGCTTCGGTGACCGAAAGCAGCGGCTACGTTGACGACTCGATTGTGCAGCCCGACGGGAAAATAGTGATTGCCGGTTCTTTTCAACGCGTAAACGGAACGCGGGTCGGGAACATCGCCCGGCTCAACGCCGATGGAACTTTGGATACTAGCTTCAACGCCGGAACGGGCACAACCGGCGCTATCCGGACGATTGCGCTCCAACCTGACGGGAA